>JAYULN010000401.1:0-1673 GCA_043763525.1 Hymenobacter sp. | reverse complement strand
GAAACGCCAGAACGGCCTGCCGTAACTTGCCGCATCATTGGGCGCTGTAGCAGCCCACCGTTTTCCATCATTCCGCATATAATGTCTCTCCGCACCGCTGCGTTCCGGTTTTTGCCAGCCACTCTGCTCTTGCTTTCCGCTTGCTCCGAGTCGAATACCAAAACCGAAACGGCTTCTTCTGTCAACGAAGAAACCATGGCTACCACCGCCGATGCCATCGATTCCAGTAAATCAGCATCGCCCGGCACTGTGCCTGCCCGCGCCGCCGCCCCACGCCCTAACCGCCTCACCGCCCCCGATACCGCCCACGCCCAGAATGTTGCGCTGTTCCTCGGCGGCCAACAGCCTAGCCAGCACAGCGACCTCACCCAACTCGCCGCCACGCCTGCCTGGCAGGCTTTCGCTAAAGACCAGGACAAAAGCTGGGAGAAATACCGCGCCACCCACACCACCCGCATGACCAAGTGGGCCGCCACCGAGCTCGATTCCGTGCATGCGAATAGCCCCACCATCTTCTACCCCTTCAGCGGCCCCGATTTCCTGAACGTCTTCACGATGTTCCCCACCAGCCAAACCTACGTGCTGCTGGGCCTGGAGCCCGTCGGCAGTGTCCCCGCCCGCGCCTCCCTCGAAAATCCGAAGCTGTTCCCCGCCGTCAAAGCCTCGCTCTGGTCGGTCCTCAACTTCAGCTTTTTCCGCACCAACGACATGGCCGTCGACCTGAAATCGGTTGAGCTCGACGGTGCCCTACCGCTCATGATGCTCTTCGCCGCCCGCACCGGCAACCACATCACCGCCATCCGCCCCGTGCAGCTCGATGCCGCCGGCCAGCTGGTTGATGTCCCCACCGATACCACCAAGGCCGCCAATGCTAAATTCGTCCCTGGCGTCGAAATGAAGTTGCGCGACCCCAATGGCCAGCCCAAAACCGTCTACTACTTCTCTACCGACCTCAGCAATCACGGCCTAAATCTGAAGCCTGCTCCCCTGGCTTTCGTGCGCAGCCTCGGCCCGCTCACCACCTACGTGAAGTCGGCCACGTATCTAATGCACAAATTATACTTCAGCGAAGTCCGCCGTCTGGTTCTGCGCCGTAGCCGCTATATCCTCCAAGATGACTCCGGCATCGCCATGAAGTACTTCCAGAAAGGTGCCTGGCAGTTCAACTACTATGGCACCTACCGTCGCCCCATCAACCTTTTCGCCAAACATTACCAGCCCGAGCTCACCGCTGCTTACCGCGACACCCTCCGCAAACCCAAAGCGCTACCCTTCGGCACCGGCTACAACTGGCGTCAAACCGACTCCAACCTCCTGCTGGCCAGGCGCCAGGTCCCCCTTGCTAATTAACCCTCGTATAAAACCAGCCCCACAGGGCCGTGGTGGTAACATCACGGCCCTTTTTATTTCGATATCCTATGAAAACGCCCCACCAATCTCGCTCCTCCTCATACTATATAATACGAGCAGCCTTTTTATTGACAATAACAACCCTGATAACCTTGGCTGCTGAAGGAGTTCCTCTGGCTCCCCCTCTCCATGGAAGAGGAGCCGTGCCCGGCAGGGAACGGGGGGTGAGGTTAAAGCCAGGAGACTCCCCACTCCTAGACTCCCTACTAAAAGCCAATCCCCAACTAGCCCGCGTCGCCACCAATCCCCAATACGAGCTCCAA
>JAYULN010000400.1:0-1673 GCA_043763525.1 Hymenobacter sp. | reverse complement strand
AGGCATCGTAGCGGCACTCGCCGCCCTGAATGAGCAGCAGTTGGGGCGATTCGTGGCGGATGTTGAACTGCTCGGCAATCTGGGCCGAGAGGGGGCGGAAACGCAATAGGTCGAGGTAGTAGATGGGCACGTTGGCCAGGCCGCTATCGGCCCATTGGCGCTCAATTTTATTTTTGGCCGCCGCGCTGATGGAGCACGTAGTGCTGTGCTTAAAAATGAGCACCGGTTGCGCGTGCGAGGCTTGGGCGAGTTCGGTAATCTGTTCGGGTTGGGTGAGGGGAAGCCAGGGGGTGGACATATTTTCAGTTAGCAATTATCGGGTTAATGTTTTTACGGTCGAAACCGGGCCTAAGCTGTTGAAACTCGTTTAGCTACTACGTAAAAATCAGTAGCTGTAATACAACAGTTATACAACACTTGATTCCCGCAAAGTCATTCATTTTTTTGGCGACGATGGCTGCCGGGGCGGGTGCTGCAAGTTGTTTTTCTTGCGGCGCAGGCCGAATAGGCCGGGGGACTGCACGTTGGGAGCGGTGCCGGTTTTGTAGCTCAGCTTTTCGCGGCTGCTGCCCTCGGGGGCCGTTTGGGTGCTTTGGCCGCGCTTGAGGCGAGCGGGCGTTACGTCGAGATGGCTCTCTTTGTAGGGCGATTCGGTGCGCTGGGCCTCGCGCAGGGCGCGGCGGTTGGCGGCCTTCACCTGGCCGGGCTTTTCGCGCACAATCTGGCCGCTGGCCGCGTGCTGGCTCAGCAGCCCCAGCAGCAACAGCAGGCCGGCCAGCAGGGCGCTAGGGCTTGCCAGCGGGGGCGGCATCGGGGGCCGCATCGGGGGCGGGAGTTGGCGAGTTGCCATCGGGCTGGGCATCGGGCGGCGATGCGGGCGCTGGGGCAGCGGGCCGGTGGTCGGGGCTGTAGTTGGGTTTCGCATGGAGGCCGTACTTAAAGAAATTGCGGATGGATTGCCAGGGCCGGAAGGGCTTGGAGGGCTTGTGAATGCGGCGGCGCATCAGCTTGGGCTTTTTCATCAGCCCGCTTTTTTCGTAGCGTACCGTGGGGCGGTCGGGCAGCGTGCGGGTGGCGGGCGTGGCAGCTGGCGTGGTGGCAGTGCCCGCCACGGGGCCACCCGTGGGGCTCGACACGTCGGTAGCCTCCTCCTCGGGGGCAGCCGATTTTTTCTTAAATAGCGGGGCGGGTTGGGCCGCCGCTTTGCGGGCTTCCTTGTCGGCCTTTTGCTGGGCCAGAAACTCGGGCGACGGCTTGGGCGTGGGCAGGCGGTAGGGATGAAATACCTTATGGTACACGCTACAGCCGCCCAGCGCCGCCAGCAACAGCACGCCCAGCAGGGAACGGAGAACGACGGAGGGTAAACAGTGTTTCACCGTAAAGCGTGCAAAGTCAGAAGATGAGCAAAATAATGGATACGGCGGCGGCGCACGAAAATCGCGCCAACCTAACGTGGTAAAGGGGTAACCACACTTGTCCCCCGAAATTTCATTTCGGGGGACAAGTGCTAATAATTTCGCAGGGTGGTTACTTGCTCGCGCAGGCGCTGCTGGGGCAGGAAAGCAGCCTCCAACGGCGGGGCAAACGGAATGGCGGTATCGAGCGAGGCCACCCGGCGCACGGGGGCGTCGAGGTGCTCGAAGCAGTTTTCGCCAATCCAGGCCGCGATTTCG
>JAYULN010000399.1:0-10515 GCA_043763525.1 Hymenobacter sp. | reverse complement strand
ATGAAGGCCGTCATGCCGTGGGAGTCGCCCACTTCGCCGGTGCGCACAATCACCACGGCCACGTGGCCGGATTTGCCGTGGGTGATGAAGTTTTTCGCCCCGTTGATGATGTAGTTCTCGCCGCTCTCGTCGAGCACGGCGGTGGTGCGCATGTTGCCGGCATCGGAGCCGGTGTTGGGCTCGGTGAGGCCCCAGGCCCCAATCCATTCACCCGAGGCCAGTTTGGGCAGGTACTTCTGCTTCTGCTCTTCGGAGGCGTGCTGGAGAATGTGGCCGGTGCAGAGCGAGTTGTGGGCGGCCATGCTCAGGCCAATGCTGCCGTCAATCTTGGCCAGCTCGGCAATGGCCGTCACGTACTCCATGTAGCCGAAACCAGCGCCGCCGTACTGCTGGGGCACGAGCACGCCCATCAGACCCAGCTCGCCGAGCTTGTGGAACACCTCAATGGGAAACTCCTGGCTTTCGTCCCACTTCATCATATTGGGCTTGATGTGCTGGGTGCCAAAGTCGCGCACCATCTGCGCAATCATGGTTTGGTTTTCGGTGGCTACGGCTTCCATGGAACGGGGAACGGAGGTGGGATTTAAAGAAGTATGGTTATTGATTACCACAACCGCTACGAGTGGCTTTTGGGTATGCGAAAGTACGATTCCGGCAGTTGTAATTGACAAGCGGGCCGTGCCGCGCCAGGGGCCGTAGTTGAATGGACGCGGCAAAAGCGTTACTTTTGAGGCTTTTTGGAGAGAACCTGACGGACGATGTCAAATTTTTTCCGATTTTATTCGTTTGATTTCGACCTAATTGGCCTCCATGCCGACATTTTTCCTTCGTCGCCTCGGGCGGCTGTGGCTGCTGGCTGTGCCGGTAGCCCTGCTTTTTTCGTCGTGTGCCTCGACGAAATATTACAATCAGCGCACCATGTTCCGCCTCACCGATAGCCAGGGCCGGCAGCTCGACAGCACCAAGCTGCGCATTGCGGTGAACCGGACGGAGCGCAATTACCTCATTCAGCCCAACGACTTTTTGGAGGTGCGGGTGAACACGAACAAAGGAGAACGAATTATCGACCCCAACGGGGAGCTGCAATTTGGCCAACCCAACGGCGGCGGCACCAACCGGACGGGCGGCAGCCAGGGGCAACAAAATGGCCAAAGCGGCAGTGCAACGCGCATTGGGGGCAATCAGCGCAATATTGGCCAGGGCACGGGCAACACGGTCGGCGGGGCCGAGTTTTTGGTGCAGGCCGATGGCACGGTCATGCTACCCCTGGTAAACCGGGTGAAGGTGAGCGGCCTCTCTCTTTTGCAGGCCGACAGTGTTCTGAACATTAAATACAGCGAATATTATAAGGAGGCTTTCGTTACTACTCGGGTTACCAACAACCGTGTGTTCGTGTTGGGTGCGCCGGGGGGTAAAGTAATTAGCCTGGATAATGACAACATGAACCTGCTGGAGGTGCTGGCCTTGGCCGGGGGCATCGATGGGGGCGGGAGCGGCGGCAACGGCACGGGCGGCGGCTCCTTATACCGCTACGGCGGCAAGGCCAACAACATTCGCATCATCCGGGGCAGCCTCAAGAACCCCCGCGTCCAACAAATTGACCTGACTACTTTGGATGGAATGCGCCGCGCGAACCTGCAAGTAGAGCCAAATGATGTAATTTACGTAGAGCCCGTTCGACGGCCCGTTCAGGAGACGCTTACCGATGCGGCCCCAGTTATCAGCTTCCTGACCCTGGTGCTCACCACCACCCTATTCCTTATCTCGCAAATCAAAAAGTAGGCCCTTTGTTTACTCTGCAACGCGTATACAGCCTTTTGGGCACGAGCTGGCAATTCCACTATAATGGCTATAAACGAAAATACTGAGCTGGAAGAACTAATCCGCAATGCCACCGGCGGGGCGGCCACTCCGCTAACCGCCACTATGGCCGGTATTTCCAGCGAAGAAGGGGACGAAGCACCCGGGTTGGACATTTCCACGCTGGTACTGGTAGCCCGGCGCAGCCTGCTGTGGATGATATTGCTCATTGCCCTGGGCCTTACCGCTTCCTGGCTGTACTTGCGCTACACCAAGCCGGTCTACAAATCGGCCTCGCTCCTCAAAATTGACGAGCGCAACGAAAGCAGTGCCTTGGGATTGGCCGGCATGGCTCCGGCTGTGGCCGACAAGGGCCGGGCCAGCAAACTGGCCGGGGAGGTCGAGTTGATTAAGTCCAACATCATTTACCGCCGCCTGAAAGACTCGCTGGCCCTGGACGTAAATTACTACGTGCAAGGCACCGTATTGGAATCGGAGATGTACGGCACCTCGCCTTTCCAGGTCAAGTACCACATCACCGACCCCAGCCTTTATAATCGCAAATTTGATTTGAAATTTACTGACTCCCGACGTTTCAAGCTCGAAGTACTGAACCAAGGGCAGGCCATGGGTGGCGAATACAACCTGGGCCAGGCAATTGAGCTCCCAGGCATTACTCTTCAGGTTTTAACCAAAAAGGTGCTGCAAGGCACTAACCAGGAAGCGAGCTACCATTTCACGATACTGGATGATAACGCCGTGAATGGGTATTTGAATAAGAACCTGGCGGTCGACATTATCAATCCGGAGGCAAATACTATTCAGATTTCGTTTAACGACTTTAACCCAAGCAAAGCAGAGGATATCGTTAACAAAATAGATTCGGTGTATTTGGTGGAAAAGTTGGGCCAAAAATCGGAAGCAACCACTCGACAGCTCCATTTTCTGGACCAGATTCTGGATGAGAACGGGCAAAACCTGGCCCATGCGGAAGACCGGCTTCAAGGCTTCGTTCAGAAAACCGGCACCTACGATGCCAAAGGCGAGCTGGCGGCCATCTCTGAAAAAATGGAGAAGATGGAAACCGACCGGCTCAAGCTTACCGATAAAATAGCCACCTTGGCCGAAGTAGCCCGCATGGCCAGCCAGGAGCGCCTGACCAACAACGAGGACCAGACGGTAGAACAGAGCCTGCCTGCCCTGGCGGACATCGAGAACCCGCAGCTAACCCAACAGCTCACCGAGTTGAATGCCCTGCAATGGCAGCTACGGCGAGTTTCGCGCTCGTACACCGATAAAACGGAGTCCGTACAAAGCATCAAGGCCAACATTACGTTTGCCCAAACAACCATCAAACGCTTGCTTCAGCAGAGCCAAAAGGTGCTACGCAACGAACTGGCCCGGTTCGACCAGCAGCGCGGCAAGCTCGATGCGGCACTGCAAAGTCTGCCCAATAAAACCACCGAACTGGAACGGCTGCAACGCCCGCTGGAACTGTACAACAAGTTCTTTCTGCAGTTGATGGACCGCAAGGTGCAGTTCAACATTGAGAAGGCCGGCACCACCGCCGACTTCCAGATTCTCTCGCCGGCCTCGCCGCCGGCGGCCCCCATTTTCCCCAACCGCCTGCTAGTCTATGCCGTGGGACTGGCAGGGGGACTCATACTAGGCCTGGGCCTTATTGCGGTACGCTATTTAATGCACAACACCATCACGAACGTGCGGGAGTTGGAGCGCAACACCAAGGCCTCGGTGCTGGGCATTATCCCCACGTACGACAAGGAGAAGATGGAAGTATCGCGGCTGGTGGTTGACAAGAACCCTAAGTCGGCCATTTCCGAATCTATCCGCTCCATCCGAACCAACCTGGATTTTATCAGCTCGGCCAAGAAAAAACGACTGATTTCGGTGACTTCGACCATTTCGGGCGAGGGCAAAACCTTTGTGACGGTAAACCTGGGCGGCATCATCGCGCTTTCCGGCCAGCGGGTTATTATTCTGGACCTGGACATGCGCAAACCCAAGGTGAACCTGGCCTTCGGGGCCGAGAACACCAAGGGCGTGAGCACCATCCTCATCGAACGCCATAGCGTGCAGGAATGCATTCAGCCCACCACCATCGAGTCGCTACAGTTCATCTCGGCGGGCCCCACGCCGCCCAATCCGTCGGAGCTGATTCTGAGCGACCGGTTCGATTTGATGATTCAGGAGTTGTTTCTGACGTATGATGTGGTGCTGATTGATACGCCGCCGGTGGGCCTGGTTACGGATGGCATCCTGATTATGCGCAAGGCCGATATTCCGCTCTACATTGTGCGGGCGGGCTACTCGCGCAAGGCCTTCATCAAAAACATGAACCGCCTCATGCGCGGCAACAACTTCACGCGCATGTGTACCATCCTCAACGATGCCCAATTGGGCGGTGGCTACGGCTACGGCTACGGCTATGGCTATGGCTATGGCTACGGCGCTTACGGCCAGGGCTATTACGAAGAGCAGACCACCAGACCCCTGACCTTTGGCGAGAAGCTGAAGAAATTTTTCACCTAACGCGCTTCTTGTAGATGGCATCGCTCTGGCAACGGCTTTTTGGCGCGACTACGACTACCGCGCTGGCCGCGCCGCCTTCGCTGGCAGTGCTGGGGGCCGATATGCACTCGCACCTGCTGCCCGGCCTCGACGACGGAGCCGAAACCCTGGCCCATTCGCTGGACCTGCTCCGCGCCTTGCGCGAGCTGGGTTATCGCAAGCTGATAATGACTCCGCACATCATGGGGGATTTCTACAAAAACTCGCCGGAGGGCATCCGGGCGGCATTGCAGCAGCTGCGCGAGGCCGCCGCTGAGGCTGGCCTGGGCGACGTAGAATTGGACTGCGCGGCCGAGTATTACCTCGACGAGTTTCTGGGCCAGAAGCTGGCCGATGGCACCGAAATGCTCACCTTCGGCGGCGATAAGCGGTACCTGCTATTTGAAACCTCGTACATGAACGAGCCGCTCAACCTGCACGAGATTATCTTCGAGCTGCAAGCTCAGGGCTATGCGCCCGTGCTGGCCCACCCCGAACGCTACACGTATCTCTACGGCCGCTTCGCCGAAATTGAAAAGCTGCGCCGCGACCAAGGCGTGCTGCTTCAGGTGAACCTCAACTCGCTGGCGGGCTACTACTCGCCAGCGGCCAAAAAAGTAGCCGAACAACTGATTGACGGCGGCCTGGTAGACTTTGTGGGCACCGATACCCACCACCTGCGCCACACCGATACCCTGGCTCGCCGCACCCTCCCCCTGCCGCACCTGGAAAAGCTGCTGCAACTGCCGCTGCTCAACAATACCCTTTAAATAATTTTTGGTCGCTGGTTTCCGGTTGCTTGTTCAAGTCAGAAACCCACAACCAGAAACCAGAAACCTACGGAATGATTTTTGTTACTGGTGGCACCGGCCTTATTGGCTCCTTTCTGTTGCACGAGCTACGGGCGCGGGGGTTGGCCGTGCGGGCACTGCACCGGGGGGCGGTGCCTGCCGGCGCGGCCGCAGGAGTGGACTGGGTGGCCGGCGACCTGCTCGATACCGAGCTGCTGCGCCGGGCCATCGGCCCCGAGGTAACGCACGTTTTCCATTGTGCCGGGCTGGTGTCGTACGCGCCCCAGGACGAGGATTTGCTGTTGAGCGTGAACGTGCAGGGCACCGCTGCCGTGGTCGATGCCTGCCTGGAGCGGCCGGGCATCCGGCTGGCGCACGTTTCGTCGGTAGCGGCGCTGGGCGGGCCGGAAGCCCACCGCTCCCCCGCCTCGACGGAGGCCCGGACGGTGACCGAAACCGCCACCTGGGACCTGGGCGCGGCGCACCCGGCCTACGCCACCTCCAAGTACCTGGGCGAGTTGGAGGTGTGGCGCGGCGTGGCCGAGGGCTTGTCGGCCGTCATCGTGAACCCCTCGGTGGTGCTGGGGCCGGGCAACTGGCACCGCAGCAGCACCCGCCTGCTGCGCTACGCCCACCAGCAGCACCGTTTCTACACGCGGGGGCTGGTGAATTTCGTGGACGTGCGCGACGTGGTGGCCCAGTTGCTGGCCCTGGCCCTCGACCAACCTGCTCTTACCGGCGAGCGCTACACTCTGAGTGCGGAAGCGGTGCCGCTGGCCGATTTTTTCCGGCTGGCGGCGGCGGCCATGCAGCGCCGGCCGCCCACCATGGCGGTGCCCGACTGGGCCGCCGAAATAATCTGGCGCTTAGAACACGCGCGGGCAGTGCTTACTGGGGCGCGGCCGCTCATTACCAGGGACACAGCCCGGGCTGGCCGCCATCCCGTGGTGTATGCCCACGCCAAAGTGCAAAGGGCCACCGGCCTCAGATTCCGGCCGTTGGCCGAAACGCTGGCCTGGTGCGGGGCCGGGTTGGTCGAAAACTTTACCGGCTCCGCGACAGTTATCGTATCTTAGCGAATCACAACTCAGGTAGTTTTTTCCACGAATTGCACGGATTTCGCGGACGATTGTTAGCAGTAGTGAAGCCACTAGTAAAACAGGATACTATTGCTTAATTAAGTTGCGCTACCCGAGGCGGCCAGGCAAAAATGTATGCACCGGCAACTGCCCCCCTATCCGCGAAAAATCTTAAAAATCCGTGATTTATGCGCATGAACGAACACTTTGAAAACCATCGGGCAGTGCTGGACACCGTGCGCCGCTTCGAGCGCATGGTGGCTCAGCAAGAGCCTGTTTTTTTCGACCTGGAGGACTTTGAAAACATCATCGACCACTACGTCACGAATACCGAATTTGACAAGGCCCTGCAAGCCTGCGAGGCCGCGTTGGGCCAATACCCCTTCTCGACCGAGCTGCTGATTGACCGTGCCCAGGTCACGGCCATGCGCGGCGATTATTCCGAGGCCGAACGCCAGATTGACCACGTAGCCGACCTGGACCCCACCAACGCCGATGTGGCCGTGACGCGGGGCATCATCAGCACGCAGCGGGGCGAGTTTGGCCAGGCAGTGGAGTTTTTCCGGGCCGGCCTCGAGCAGGAACCCGAGCGGGAGGACATTCACTTCAATCTCGGCCTGGCCTTTCAGAGCTGGCAGAAGTTTAAGAGCGCGGCCAAGCACTACAAGCAGAGCCTGCGCCTCAACCCCGACAACGAAACCGGCGTGCAGGAGCTGTTGCACTGCCTCGACATCACGGCACGGCTCGAAGAGCACGAGGAGTTCTTTAAGCGCTTCACCGACGACGACCCCTATTCGGCTACCGCCTGGTACAACCTGGGCCAGTACTGGTACCGCCGCGAGGACTTTGCCAAAGCCGCCGAAGCCTTTGACTACGCCGTAACCATCAGCGCCGATTTTTACGATGCCCACCACTGGCTGGCCGACACCTTTGTGTGCCAGCAGGAATACCTGAAAGCCATTCCGGAGTTTGAGCAGGCCTACCCGCCCGGCGAGCCCACCGACGAAGCCCTGTGCAACATCGGCGAGTGCTACGAGAAGCTGCGCGACTGGGAGCCCGCCCGCCGCTACTACCGCCAGGCCCTGGAGCTGAACCCGGAGATGGACGAAGCCTGGTTTGGCCAGGGCGTGCTGTTGCAGGAACAGGGCCGCTGGTTCGAGGCCATTCACTACTTCCGCAAGGCCACCGAGCTCTACGCCGAAAGCGGCGAGTACTGGTCGTCGCTGGGCGCGGCCGAGAACCAGGTGGGCAACGTGGTGAGTGCCCTGGAGGCTTATGAAAAAGCCACCGAAGTAGCCCCCGACGATGCCCAGGGCTGGGTGAGCTGGAGCGCCATTCTCTACGAGCAGGGCCACTTTGCCGAAGCCGTGGACCTCGTGCGCCACGCCGTGAACCTGCACCCCCACGAGGCCCATTTCCACTACATGCTGTGTGCTTACCTGCTGGCCGATGGCCGCATGCGCGAAGCCTACAACACCCTGGAAACGGCCCTTACGCTCGGCTTCGACCAGCATGTGCTGCTGTTCGACTACTTCCCTGACCTGCGCGAGCAGCCCGGCCTGAAGAAGCTGATTGAGCAGTTCCGGAATCACTGATTTTCATTGATTACCGGTGATTACGCTGATTCTTTTTGGGGTGGGCGGCGCGGTGCCTTTCGCTTTATCAGCGGCAAGCAACTGAGACGGCAACGGCGCTAAAGCTGGCCGATAGATGCGTTCTGACCTATTTTTGCAGCCGCCTGCGTCCGCGCGGGCGGCTTTTTTGTGGCGAAATCGACCGGCTTTTTAATGAGCGGCCGCTATGAACCAGCGAAATCACCGTTAATCAGCTAAAATCAGCGATATGAATTACGACCTGTCTCAACTCCCCGAGCGCACGGCTAAACCCCGCGAGCAAGGCTACACCATGATGATGGACAAGGGCCTGAGCCTGCGCGAAGTGGAAGACTTCCTGGAAGTGGGCGGCGCTTACACCGATATCGTGAAGCTGGGCTGGGCTACCTCCTACGTGGTGCCTAACCTCAAGCGCAAGCTCGAAATCTACCGTGCGGCGGGCATTCCGGTGTATTTCGGCGGCACGCTGTTCGAGGCCTTCATCATCCGCAACCAGTTCGACGACTACCGCCGCCTGCTCGATACCTACGGCATGGAATACGCCGAAGTATCCGACGGCAGCATCGACCTCGACCACGACCGCAAATGCGAGTACATCCGCGAGCTGAGCAAGGCCGTGCGCGTGCTGAGCGAGGTGGGCTCGAAGGATGCCGAAAAAATCATTCCGCCCTACAAGTGGATTGCCCAGATGGAAACCGAGCTGGCGGCCGGCGCCATCAAGGTTATCGGCGAGGCCCGCGAGGGGGGCAACGTGGGCTTGTTTCGCAGCACCGGCGAAGTACGCTCGGGTCTGGTCGAGGAAATTCTGACCAAAATTCCGTCCGAGAAAATTCTGTGGGAAGCCCCCCAGAAGGCCCAGCAAGTGTGGTTCATCAAGCTGCTCGGGGCCAACGTGAACCTGGGCAACATCGCGCCCAACGAGGTAGTAAGCCTCGAAACCATTCGCCTGGGCCTGCGCGGCGACACCTTCTCGGACTTCCTCGACATGGACGCGGTGGACCCCATGTTCCGCCCGGCCGCCAAAACGAGCAAGCCCGGCACGTCCATGCCCCGCGGCTAGGCCCAAGTTAGCGCAGCTTGCACATCCGTGTCCGTGTCCCGGTCCGACGGCGGAGCCGTCCGACCGGTTGTTGCCAGAACGAGGGCGGAACGACTGGCCCAGCCGGCTCCGCCGTCGGACCGGGACACGGACACGGACCTGGGACCGCTGTAGGATAATACCATTAGGACTTACGCACACGCCTACACAAGCGCTTGGATAAGTGGTTTTTGGAGCAATTGCCGCAGGTAGGGCACCCATTGCTGGTGGTGCGCCTGATAAATCGTTTGGCCTATTCGGCGGGCATGTTGGCGGAGCGACACCCAAGCCAGGTATTCGATGTAAGCGGTTTGGGTCAGCATGAGCGTACGGTTTTGCCTAAATTACCCCAAAGTGCGTAAGTCCTAACCATAAAGAAGACCGTCATGCCGAGCGCAGCGAAGCATCTTTACTGCGGTAGCAATCCAATCGATTGAGATTAGTTATATGGCAAAGATGCTTCGTTGCGCTCGGCATGACGTTCAAGCTACTTCCTAGACGGCTTCATTCATACGGCCCCAACAAAAAACGCCAGCCTCCTTGCGGAGACCGGCGTTTTTTGTTGGCACTTAAAAAGCTGTTTTATTGCTTCACTAGCTTCATCGTCTTGGTTTCACCGTTGGGCAACGCCACGTTCATGAGGTAAAGGCCGCTCTTCAGCTCGTTCACGTTGGTTACTTCCACATCGTTGGCACCTTTGCTGATGGCAATCTGACGCTGGCCAACCAAACGGCCAGTCATGTCGGTGATGCGCACCAGGCCATTGCCTTCGGTAGCCGAGGTCAGGTTTAGGCGTACTTCGCTGGTGAAGGGGTTGGGATAAGCCAGCATGCCCGAAGCAGTAGCCCGACCTTCGAAAGTAACGGCGCGGGGAGCGAAGAAGGCATTCTTGCCGTCTACGTCAACCTGCTGCAAGCGGTAGTAGCGCACGCCTACTTTGTTCTTCTCCGTATCGGTGAAGCTGTACGACTTAGCCGTGGTGCTGTTGGCCGACTCGCTGACTACGAAACCAATGGTGCGGAACGCCTTACCGTCGGTCGATACCTGCACGTTGTAGCCTTTGTTGTTCAGCTCCGAAGCGGTTTCCCAGTTTACCACTGCATCGGCACCTACGCGCTTGGCACCGAACGAGGTGAGGGTAACGGGTAGCGGGTTGTTTTTATCGCCCAGGGTGAGGGTGTTGAGCGAACCAATACCCGACCTCGTGATACTCATCGTTCCATCGTAGCTGCCACCCACCAGCTGGAAGGGAATACCGTTGTTCGAGGTTTTGAAGACGGTGAGGTTCGCCTCAGCATTGCCATTCAATTCGAAAGGCGTGTTGAAATAGTGAAACGTAATGGTCGAAATAGTGGCGTTGTTCACATCACCCGATACACCATACTGGCGGCGAATAGCCATGCTAGTGCCCACGGGACCTTGAAAAGGGGCACCAATGGTACGGGTGATAACTACGTTCGGGGATGGAATGTTGCGGTTGGGGGTGATGTCGATACCAATATTGCCGAAGGTCTGCTTCACGCCGGCTTGCAGCGTACCGTCAGCCAACGTGATGCCGTCGATGAAGGCATCGCCACGCTCCCCGA
>JAYULN010000398.1:0-1676 GCA_043763525.1 Hymenobacter sp. | reverse complement strand
CCTGGGGCCGCTGAGGTAGTCTGCCGCTAGTGTGGCTAAGGTCTTCACGCCCAACGTGAGGCCGCTTTCGTTGATGCGAAAACCAGCCGTGTGGTGGTCGGCGGTGGTGGCGGGGTCCTCTCCTTTGGTCATGCCGCCCACGAACACGAACAGGCCGGGCACTTTTTCCTGGTAAAAGGAAAAATCCTCGGCCCCGGTCACGGCTTTAATTTCCTTCACGTTGGCCGCGCCGCCGGCCACGGCTTGCAGCGTGGGCAGCATGCGCGCCGTGAGGGGCAGGTTGTTGAACGTGACGGGCACGTAGGGCTCGATGCTGACCTCGGCCGTGGCCCCGGCGCTCTCGGCAATGCCCTTGGCCGTGCGCCGGATGGCGGCCCACAGCTGCTCCTGGGTTTTGGGGCTGAAGGCCCGGATGGTGCCACTCAGCTCCACATCGGCCGGAATGACGTTGTAGCGCACCCCGCCGCTGATGGTGCCCACCGTGACCACGGCCGCGTCGTCAGTCAGCTTTACCTGGCGGCTCACGATGGTTTGCAGGCCCATGATAATCTGGGCGGCCGTCACCACGGGGTCCACGCTGTTCCACGGGTAGGCCCCGTGCGAGCCCTTGCCGATTACCTTGATGGTAAACCGGTCGGAGCTAGCCATTTCGCCGCCGAGCCGGTAGGTGAGGTGGCCCACTTCGGTCTGGGCATTGATGTGCAGGCCAAACACGGCATCTACTTTGGGATTGTCGAGCACGCCTTCTTTCACCATGAGCTTGGCCCCGCCCTCCACGCCGGGCAGCGAGCCTTCCTCGGCGGGCTGAAAGATGAACTTGACGGTGCCGGGCAGGTCCTTTTTCACCTGGCTCAGCACCTCGGCCGCGCCCATGAGCATAGCCACGTGGGTGTCGTGGCCGCAGGCGTGCATCACGCCCACGGGCTGGCCCAGGTAAGTGTCTTTCACTTTGGAGGCAAAGGGCAGGTCATTGTTTTCGGTAAGGGGCAGGGCATCCATGTCGGCGCGCAGGGCCACCACGGGGCCGGGCTTGCCGCCGCGCAGCAGGCCCACCACGCCGGTGCGGCCCACGCCGGTTTGCACTTCGAGGCCCAGCTTGCGGAGGTGGGCGGTGATGAGGGCGGCGGTACGGGTTTCCTGGTTGCCCAGCTCGGGGTGTTCGTGAATGTCGCGCCGCCAGGCAATGACTTTGGCTTCTTCCTGCGAAGCGAGTTGGGCAATGCGGGCATCGAGGGCCACATTTTAGCCCTGGGCGGCCGGGCCACTGCCCAGGGCCAGCACCAGCAAGCCGGCGGAAAGTGAAGGAACAAAAAAGCGCATGATGAAAAACAAAAGCCAAAAGGATGAAGCCCGCCCGGCACCTGCCGGCGGGCCGGCAATGTTACGCCAGCGCAGTTTCCGAGGCGGGGTACCTGGTCCGGTCCGACGGCTGCGCCGTCGGACCGGAACGAAACGACCCTAGCGCCCACCCAATCCCCGCTATCCCATCGAATACTGATTGCGCGCCAGCGTAATTTTGCACCTTGCCACCTCCTCCGCTTCTTATTCTGAATTATATCCGTTGGCTACCTTCCCTCCTGCTACCGAACTGCATCCTGCCGCCCCGGCCCCGCCGCTGGCGGCTCATCACCCGGAGCTGGCCACCTGGCCAATGGCGTGGGCCCGGCCCGGCTTCC
>JAYULN010000397.1:0-10519 GCA_043763525.1 Hymenobacter sp. | reverse complement strand
CCGCAGCAGCACCGAGAGCAGCCCCGACCAGAACCCATAGGTATTGCGCGTGGCCGGCCCGTAGGCCACGTCCGACGACCCGCAGCGCGGGCAGCGCGGCGTCACCGGGTCGGGGGCATCGGCGGCGAAAGAGGCCACGTCGGGGCCGGTGGGCCGGGGCGCGGGTTCGGCGTGCAGAATTTCGAGGGCGGCCTGCGCGTCGGCCTGCCGCACATGCAGCCGCACGCCGCCCGTAATCGGGCTGTACAGTGGCATCATCGACACCAGATTCTCATTGCTCAGAAAGCACGGAATGCCCGCCGCCTCCAGCCGGGTGCGGGCCAGGTTAGCCGCCATCGGCTCATAAAAGGATTCGAGAAAAACAACGGAATCGGGGCTGGACACAGGACGGGAGTTAAGAGTTGAAAGTTAGGAGTTAAGAGTTGAAGCGGCAGCATCTGTTGATTCAACTCTTGACTCCTAACTTTCAACTCTTAGCTCTATTTCGGCTGCTGCCGGGTGGCCGCGTCGATGCCGTTCACGGCGTGGCCGGCCTGTAGGCTCACGAATTCGGCCTGGCGGGTGCGTACGCGCACTTCGTCGCGGGCGGGCATATCCATGCGCACCTGTTTCAGCTGGTCGTTCAGGCGCTGGTATACGGCGCGGGCGTAGTCCCAGTCGCGGTCGGTCCAGGTGGCACGCTGGGCGCGCACTGCCTGCACCAGCTGGGTGTAGGCGGCGGGCAGGTCGGCCGGAGTCAGGGCGTTGATTTGGCCCGAATACGGCCCCAGGAGCTTCGTTTCCATGGCAATCTGCTGGCGCGGGTCGAGGGGCCGGGCGCGGCGGGCGCGGTTGGCCGCGTCGTAGGTGGCAGTGGCTTTGCCCGCGCGGGCCAGTTTTTTGGCGGCGGTGCTGGCCAGCGTGTCCAGCTCGCGTACGCCCTGGCGGGCTGCTTCCTGCCGCTCGCGGGGGGTAGAGTCGCAACCGAAAAGCAGCAGGCTGGCCAGCAGTATTCCCGCACCCGACCGCAGCCCGGGCTTCCCGCTTTCAAACCGTCGTGTCATCATAGTGCGCTGCAATTGCCAGGGTAAATCGGCCTTCTACGGCTTGGCCAGGCGAAAGGTAAGCGTCAGCTCGTACTCGACGGGCACGGCGCGGCTGCCTACGCGGGCCGGAATCCACTCGTCGGGAATGGTTTTGGCCACGCGCACTGCCTCCTGGTCGCAGCCGCCCCCAATGCTGCGCAGCACCCGGTGGCCGGTGGCCCGGCCCAGCGTATCAATGGCAAAGCCCACCATTACCTGGCTCTGAATGTTGCGGTCCTGGGCCTGCTGGGGGTATTGCAGTTGGGTGGTGTAGTTGGCCAGGGCCGCGTCGCCGCCAATAAACAGCGGGGGGCGGTCCACGGCGCGGCGGCTCCATTGGTTGGGGGCCACCTGCACACCATACGTTTCTTCGCCGCTGGGCCGGTAGTACACCAGCGCCTTGGCCGAGTGGTCGTAGCGCTGCACCACCACCTGTTTTTTCGAGGACGTGTAACCGTAATATTCCCATACCCCAACCTTCACGCGGTGGTCCAGCAGGCCGCTTTCCCATTCGGTAGTGTGCATTTTCTGGGCGTTGGCCGTGAGCCCGATTCCCAGCAGTAGAATGAGTAAAAGACTCACGTAAATATTGCTTTTCATAGTAGATTCATGCGCGAAAATAAGATAGACTAAGCCTTTTTAATCCCCAATCGTTTGCGGAGACGGAAGGTAATAAAATGTTTAGTGGTCGCACTGCCTTAGCTAAAAATGTCGTCATCTTCCAACTGCTCGCGCAGGCTGGCTAATTGCTCGCGCAAGCCCGGCAGGTGCGGGCAAATTGCTGATAACCGGTGCAGTGCCGATAGCGCGCGCCGGTACTCGCCCAGTTGCCGCACCATGCCGGCCTGGCCCCACAGCGCGCCAAAGTGGCGGGGTTCGCGGCGCAGCGTCTCCGCAATGTCGGCCAGCGAGGCGCGGTACTCGCCCCGCAGGTAATGGGCCGTAGCCCGCTTGTTCCATCCTTCGGCAAAACCCGGATTAAGTAGAATTATGTCGGTAAAGTACTTGATTGACAAGGTATAATCGCCGGCCTCCAGGGCTCGCATTCCCGCCTTCAGCTGCTTGTCGATGGCCGCATTGCCACTACTCAGCCACCGCTGCCAGATGCCATTCTGTAGGGCTTCAACCTCGGCTGGCGCAGTAGCCAGCCGCAAGCGGGCAAACAGGTCGTCAAGCATTTTTAATGAGTAATGAGCAATGAATAGTGTCATGCTGAGGTGCGAAGCACCCTGGAGCAGCTTTCCCATCAGTGTACGTGTCCCGGTCCGACGGCGGAGCCGTCCGACCGGTTGTTGCCAGAACGCGGGCTGAACGACTGGCCCAGCTGGCGCACCCGTGTCCCGGTCCGACGGCGGAGCCGTCCGACCGGGACACGTACACTGACCTGGGAACCGCTGTATCACCGCTGAACGAATTGTGGCGGCGTGATAGAATACTTCGTGCCTTGGTCATAACAGATAGCGCGGGAAAGATGCTTCGGCGGCGCTCCGCACGACGTTCCTTTTGCTCATTGCATTATTATCAAAACAGCTCGCGGGCCACTTTGCGGATGCTTTCCGCCTTGCCCATGGAGTAGTAGTGCAGGCAGGGCACGCCGTGGGCCATCAGCTCGCGGCTTTGGTTGAGGCACCACTCGATGCCGATGGCGCGGACCGCCTCGCTGTCGCGGCACTGCATGATGGCCTCGGCCAGCGCCTCCGGAATGTTGAGGAAAAAGGTTCTTGGCAGCATGGTGAGCTGGCTTTTGGTGGTCATCGGTTTCAGGCCCGGAATGATGGGCACGGTGATGCCCGCCTCGCGGCAGCGCTGCTCAAACTTGAAGTACTCCTCGTTGTCGAAAAACATCTGGGTCACGATGTAGTCGGCCCCCCGGTCGACTTTGTGCTTCAGGAAGCGCATGTCGGAGGTGTAGTTGGGGGCCTCGAAGTGCTTTTCGGGGTAGCCGGCCGTGCCGATGCAGAAGTCGGTAGCCCAGGTATCGTCCTGCTCCTCATCCAGATAAGCGCCATTGTTGAGGTCGGCTACTTGCCCAATGAGGTCGCAGGCGTAGGAATGGCCGTCGGGCTCGGGCTTGAAGTGGCCTTCGGTTTTGATGGGGTCGCCGCGCAGGGCCAGCACATTGTCGATGCCCAGAAAGTGCAGGTCAATCAGCGCATTCTCGGTTTCCTCCTTCGAAAAGCCGCCGCAGATGAGGTGGGGCACGGTGTCCACGTCGAAGCGGTTTTTGATGGCCGCGCAGATGCCCACCGTACCGGGGCGGCGGCGTACGGTTTTCTTCTCCAGCAGCCCGTTGGGGTGGTGGCGGTACACGTATTCTTCGCGGTGGTAAGTCACGTCGATAAACGGCGGCTTGAACTCCATCAGCGGCTCGATATTCGAGAACAGCGTGTGGATGTTTTCGCCCTTTTTTGGGGGCAGCACTTCGAAAGAGAAGAGGGTTTTGCCGTTGGCCTGGGCCAGGTGTTCGGTAACTTTCATATAATATAACCCCACCCCCCGGCCCCTCCCGGTAGGGAGGGGGAGCCAGACGGTTTTGGGCTTTAGATTAAGTAAATCAAAGTCCCTCCCCATCGGGGAGGGGTTGGGGTGGGATTACTTCGGCTCGTAGTTCAGGTTGGGCATCAGCCAGCGCTCCAGCTCCGGCAGGGTCATTCCTTTGCGCTGCGCGATATCCGCTACTTGGTCCACGCCAATCCGGCCCAACCCAAAATACCGCGAATCCGGGTGGGCGTAGTACATGCCGCTCACCGACGAGGCCGGGTACATGGCCAGGTTTTCCGTCAATGAAATGCCGGTTTTGCCTTCCGCGTCGAGCAAGTTAAACAAGGTGATTTTCTCGGTGTGGTCGGGGCAGCCGGGGTAGCCGGGGGCGGGGCGCACGCCGGGGTATTTCTCCTGCACCAGGTCTTCGTTGGTCAGCTGCTCGTCGGGCGCATAGGTCCAGAACTCGCGGCGCACCCGCTCGTGCAGGCGCTCGGCGAAGGCCTCGGCCAGGCGGTCGGCCAGGGCCTTCACCATGATGGAGGAGTAATCGTCGTGGTCGGCCTCGAACTGCTCAATCAGCTCCTCGATGCCGATGCCGGCCGTAACGGCGAAACCGCCCAGGTAGTCGGCCCGGCCCGACTCTTTCGGAGCCAGGAAATCGGAGAAGGCAATGTTGGGGATTTTCGGCCCTTTCTCGCCCTGCTGCCGCAGCGTGAAAAACTCGGTGGCTACCGCCGCACGGGTGTCGTCGGCGTAGATTTCGATGGTGTCGTAATCCTTCGTATTGGCGGGCCAGAAGCCCAGCACGGCGCGGGCCGTGAGCAGCTTACCGTCGATGATTTTACTGAGCATTGCCTGGGCATCCTCGAAGAGCTTGGTGGCGGCTTCGCCCAGCGTTTCATCCTCCAAAATGCGCGGGTAGCGCCCTTTCAGCTCCCAGGTGTGGAAGAAGGGTGTCCAGTCGATGTAGCGGGCCAGCTCGGCGAGGTCGTAGTCTGCCAGCAATTTGGTGCCGAGGAAGGTGGGCTTGGTGATTGAAACCGTGTTCCAGTCCGATTTCACGCCGTTGGCGCGGGCGGCCTCAATGCTGAGGTAGCTTTTGTCGCGCTGGCGGCTGGCGTAGTCGGCCCGCAGGGTGGCGTAGTCGTCGGCCACGGTCTGGGCGTAGGCCCGCTCGCCCGAGCCGAGCAGGCCGGCGGCCACGCCCACCGAGCGCGAGGCATCGTTGACGTGGACCACCGGGCCGCTGTAGGCGGGCGCGATTTTCACGGCCGTGTGCAGGCGCGAAGTCGTGGCCCCGCCGATGAGCAGCGGCACTTTCAGGCCGCGCTTTTCCATGGCCTGGGCCACGTACACCATCTCATCGAGCGAGGGCGTGATGAGGCCGGAGAGGCCAATCACGTCCACGTTCTGGCGCTGGGCTTCGTCGAGAATGCGCTCCAGCGGCACCATCACGCCGAGGTCCACGATGTCGAAATTGTTGCAGGCCAGCACCACCCCCACGATGTTCTTGCCGATGTCGTGGACATCGCCCTTCACCGTGGCCATCAGAATTTTGCCGGCCGTCTGGCGCTCCGAGCCTTGCTTGTCGGCCAGCAGATACGGTTCGAGGTAGGCCACGGCCTTCTTCATCACCCGCGCCGATTTCACTACCTGCGGCAGGAACATTTTGCCGGCCCCGAACAGGTCGCCTACCACGTTCATGCCGGCCATCAGCGGGCCTTCGATTACCTCCAGGGGGCGGTTCACCTGGTGGCGCACTTCCTCGGTGTCTTCGTCGATGAATTCGGTGATGCCCTTCACCAGCGCGTGTTGGAGCCGGTCCCACACGGGGAGGCTGCGCCAGGCATCGGCCACTACTTCCACCTTGCCTTTTTGCTGCACGGTGTCGGCAAATTCCACGAGGCGCTCGGTGGCGTCGGGGCGGCGGTTGAGGAGCACGTCCTCGCAGAGTTCGAGCAGGTCTTTGGGCACTTCGTCGTACACGCCGAGCTGGCTGGGGTTCACGATGCCCATGTCCAAACCGGCCCGAATGGCGTGGTAGAGGAAGGCCGTGTGCATGGCCTCGCGCACCACGTCGTTGCCCCGGAACGAGAAACTGATGTTCGAGATACCGCCGCTGGTGAGCGCGCCGGGCAGGTGGCCTTTAATCCAACGCACGGCCTCGATGAAGTCGAGGGCGTAGTGGCGGTGCTCGTCCATGCCCGTGCCCACGGTCAGGATGTTGGGGTCAAAAATGATGTCCGAAGGGTCGAAGCCGACTTCCCGCACCAGAATATCGTAGCTGCGCTGGCAGATTTCCTGGCGCCGGGCCAGCGAGTCGGCCTGGCCGTTTTCGTCGAAGGCCATCACCACCACGGCCGCGCCGTACTGGCGCACCGTGCGGGCGTGGGCCCGGAACACGTCTTCGCCCTCTTTCAGCGAAATCGAGTTCACGATGCTCTTGCCCTGCACGCATTTCAGGCCGGCTTCGAGCACGCTCCACTTCGAGGAATCAATCATGACGGGCACCCGCGCAATGTCGGGCTCCGAGGCGATGAGGTGCAGGAAGGTGGTCATCACCTGCTCCGAGTCGAGCATGCCCTCGTCCATGTTGATGTCGAGCACCTGTGCCCCTTCTTCCACTTGCAGGCGGGCCACGGCCAGGGCTTCCTCGTAGGCCCCGGTGCGGATGAGGCGGGCGAAAGCACGCGAGCCGGTGACGTTGCAGCGCTCGCCGATATTCACAAAAAGGCTGCTTTCCGAGATATTAAACGGTTCAAGGCCACTCAGGCGGGTCGCCCTCCGCAGCACCTCACCTCCTGCCCCCCCCTCCAAAAAAGAGGGGGCACCGGAAAGGCTGTTTTCAGAATCGTCAGGCTCCCCCTCTTTTTTGGAGGGGGGGCCGGGGGGGGAGGTGACGTTGTGCGGTGAGGCCAACCGGCGTGGCTTATACCGCTTCGCCAGCTTGCTCAGCTCGGCGATGTGCTGGGGCGTGGTGCCGCAGCAGCCGCCCACCACCGTCACGATTCCCTCCTGCAAATATTCCTCTACCAGCGCGGCAAATTCCTGGGCCGATTCATCGTAGCCCCCAAAAGCGTTGGGCAGGCCGGCGTTCGGGTAAGCCGAGATATGCACATCCGAAATACGGCTTAATTCCTGCACGTACTGCTTGAGCTGGTGCGCCCCCAGGGCGCAGTTCAGGCCCACGCTCAGCAGCGGCAGGTGGCGGATGGAGTTCCAGAACGCCTCCACCGTCTGGCCCGAGAGCGTGCGGCCCGAGGCATCGGTGATGGTGCCCGAAATCATGAGCGGCACCACGCGGCCGCCTTCGTCGAAGAACTTTTGCACGGCGTAGAGCGCCGCCTTGGCGTTCAGGGTGTCGAAAATGGTTTCGATGAGCAGCGTGTCTACGCCGCCGTCCACGAGGCCGCGCACTTGCTCCAGGTAGGCGGTGGCGAGCTCATCAAACGTCACGGCGCGGAAGCCGGGGCGGTTCACGTCGGGCGAGAGGGAGGCCGTGCGGTTGGTGGGGCCCACCGCGCCGGCCACGAAGCGCGGCTGCTCGGGCGTGGAGTACTCGTCGGCCGCCTCGCGGGCCAGGCGTGCCGACTCGTAGTTCAGCTCATACACGATGTGCTCCAGGCCGTAGTCGGCCTGGGCAATGGTGGTGCCCGAAAAGGTATTGGTTTCCACCATGTCGGCCCCGGCGGCGAAATATTCGGCGTGGATGCCCTTGATGATGTCGGGCCGGGTGAGGCTCAGCAGGTCATTATTTCCCCGCAACGGCTTGGGGTGGTCGGCAAAGCGGGCACCGCGAAAGTCCTCCTCGGTCAGCGGGTGGCGCTGAATCATGGTGCCCATCGCGCCATCGAGAATCAGCAGGCGCTGGCGCAGGAGCTCAGGAAGGAGGTGGCGCGAACCGAAGGTCGCCGGCAGGCAAGCCTTTGCTTCGCGTGCTGGGGCAATGTTGGGGAGGGTAGGGGCGGAAACGGACATTTCTTTCGGGGACAAATAGTAGCGTAAAGACGCGTATCCAGAAAGAAACCCATGCAGAAAAGCACGGTTCCGACTGTCATCTTCTTCCACCGAAAACGCGGTGGAATGGGAGTTGGCACCTACTCGTGGTAGGTTGCCAAGACGTCATCGGGCCCGGTCCCTCGGTCTTTCTGGATAGCAGCGTATGGCGAAGATACAACGCGCCGAAATAAATAAGCCATACCTCATCCCAACAAGTCAAAACCGGTTTGCGGACCCTCAAAAGCCCCTGCCGCCTTGGTGCGGGTGGCTTCCAGCTATCCCGGAAGTGGCCCGGACCGAGGCGGAGGGGGCTTTTGAGGGTCCGGAAGTGGCCGGTACCTCGGTGCGGTCGGCTTTTGAGGGGCCGGAAGGGGCTCGCACCCCGGTACAGGTGGCTTCCGGTCCATCCGGAAGTGGTGCGGACCGAGGTGCGGTCGGCTTTTGGCGTTCCGGAAGTGGCCCGGACCTCGGTCCGGTCGGCTTCCGTGAAAATCGGGACTACAGCCCCCAGGCCGGCCACACGCTGCCGGCCGGAAATACCGCCGGCTCCGGCGGCAACTCCAGAAACGCGGTGGCCCCCAGCAGCCCGGCCAAATCGCCGGAGCCGCCCACCCGCAGCGGGGTGGCTAAGCGGCGACCCTCCGCGTCCACCGTCAGGCGCACGGGCACGAAGTGGGCCAGTTGGGGCTTGAAGTTGATAGCAACGGTGAGCATGGCCGGCATGGGCGCTTCAGCAGCCGCTTCAGCCTCGGCGGGCTGCTGGCAGGCCCGCAGCCAGGGCCGCACGTAGCGGCAGGCGGTGAGGAACGTGGACACCGGATTGCCGGGCAACCCGAACACCACCGGCCCGCCGGCCCGCGCCCCAAACCACATGGGCTTGCCGGGCCGCTGGTTCACTTCATGAAAAATTTCGACCACCCCCAGCTCGCGCAACAGGCCGGGCAGGTGGTCGGCGCGGCCCTTGCTCACGGCCCCGCTCAGCACCACGGCATCGAAACCCGCCCCGATAATATTGGTAAGGCCCACGCGCAGCTCCTCGCGGTCGTCGGGCAGGTGAAACAGCGAGACATCGGCCCCGGCCTGGGCGAAGAGGGCCTGCAAGGCATAGGCGTTGGAACGCCGAATCTGGTGCGGCAGCGGCGTTTTATCGATGCCCACCAGCTCGTCGCCGGTGCTTACCACGGCCAGGCGTGGGGCGCGGGTAACGGCGATTTCGGCGGCTCCCACGGTGGCGGCTACGGCTAGTTCGGCGGGGCCTAAGCGGGTGCCGGGGCGTAGCAGCACGTCGCCCGCGTGGCGGTCGGCGGCCTGGCGGTGGATGTTGATGCCGGGCGCGTCGGGCGGGGCAATCTGGATGCTGGCGCGGCTATTGGCCAGCAGAATGTCCTCGTAGCGAATCACCACGTCGGTGCCGGGCGGCAGCACGGCCCCGGTCATCACCTCCATGGCGGCTTGCGGGTTTTGCAGCGGCTGGGGCGGGGCCCCGGCATACTGGGTGTGCTCGATGGGGAACTCCGTCTGCCCCCCCGCCCAGACGGCGTGGGCCACCGCGATGCCGTCCATCGCCACCCGGTTGAAGGGCGGAAAGTCGCGGTCGGCCACGAGGGTTTCGGCCAGCACGCGGCCGGCGGCGTGGGGCAGGGCCACGGTTTCGGGGGGCAGGGGGCGGGCGGTGGCCAGCACGCGGGCAAAGGCTTCGGCAACGGTTATCATTTAACAATTATCATTCAACATTTAACAGGCGGATGCGTCGTACCTGGTGTGATGGCAGGATGCGGCCTGCCATCAGCAGGAACCCATACCCTGACGCGGGTAGCTTTGCGCGGCTTTCCAAACCCAAATTTGGCTGGCCGGTTCACTTATATTGCAATACGTCTGAGTTGTTAACGAGCCTGTTTAGGGTTTCTATTCTGGGGGTATTTTTCGGAGCAGCAAGACGGTAAAGGCCAGAAAATGGAAGGCGAGCCAGTTGTCCACGTTGGTTTCATAGCGAACGAGTAAGGTTTTAAAGCCATCGAGCCAGGCATTGGTGCGCTCAATAGCGGTGCGTTGGCGGTATAATTTCTCGTCGAAATATAAGTCAGCTGCCGCTTCTTTCTGGCCCGAACGCGGGTTTTGGGCAATGTTAGCTTCGATGCCGCGGCGAAAGCAGTCGTCGCGTAAGCTGCTGGCATCGAAGCCGCTATCAGCATTGAGAAACAGACCGTCGAGTGATATCTGGGCCTCTTCGACCAGGTCGCACAGTTCGCCGAACGAGGTTTCGATAGCAAACAGGTCGTGGTGGTTCCCAGCCTGTGGCGTGGCGCAGGCCAGGGGCTGGCCCGTGTTATCGGCCAGAAAAAGCAGGTTGGTGGTGCGGGCCGCTTTACGGCCCTGGTAGCCGATGGCTGCGCCCCCGTTGTGCGTGCGGGTGTGGCTGCCATCGAGTTGGATGTTTGACAGGTCCAGGCGCGGCTTGTGCAGGTGCAAAAGCGTTACCGATAACTTCTTCCAGGAGCCATCCTTGCGCCATTCGTTGAAGTGATAGTAGACCCCCTGCCAGCTCAGGGTATTCTCGGTAAAAAACTGTTTTAGTGGCAGTTGTCGCCACTGGCAACCCGTTTTAAGTTTGTATAAAATGGTTTCCACTTCCTCCAGCAGCTCGGCCTTCGTTTCCGGCCCGCGGGTACCGGTGCGCAAGCGGGGTAGTATCCAGGTACGAATAATATCTTTGCGCGGGACTTCCATCGAAGAGGGGAACTTGAGTGGGTTGCACCACAAATTTCCGATTTCTTTGGGAGTCTTTTGGCGTTAGACTCTCCTACGGGGAGAAACCCTAAACAGGCTCATGTTCAGTTCAGCTTGGCAGAGTTAGAAAATGTTAAAGAAAAACTTGTAAGCTTCCCCCCAAAGTGAGCCAATCAAAAGTAGAGAGAAGTAGTAACTTTTCACTTCTTCTATTTTTGATTGTTTATGAAAAAAAGTCGTTTTAG
>JAYULN010000396.1:0-1678 GCA_043763525.1 Hymenobacter sp. | reverse complement strand
TGAACCCCGACGGCCCCACCAGCGCGGGGTGGTCGGTGGAGGCGTTGCGGCGGCTCGATGTGGTGGTGTTGCAGGCCATTACCAGCGGCATGGCGCGGGGGCCCTGGGAGTCGTCGAGCCGGGGCCTGAACCCGCTCGATACGGCCATGAACGTGGCCCTGCCCGAGTTCGACGGCCGCCTCATTACGGTGCCGGTTTCCTTCAAGGAGAAAAACCGCGAGGCCACCGGCTACGCGCCCGTGCCCGACCGCGTGGCGCGGGTGGCGGGCCTGGCGCGGCGCTTCGCCCGGCTGCGCCACTTGCCCAACGCGCAGAAGCGCATCGCCTTCGTTTTTACCAATTCGAACAGCAAGGCCTCTCAAATCGGCAACGCCGTGGGGCTCGACGCGCCGGCCTCGCTGCTCGCGCTGCTGCACGCCATGCAGGCGGAGGGCTACCAAATCAACGACCTGCCGCCGACCGGCACCGCCCTCATTCACGAGCTGGTGGACCGCTGCGCCTACGACCAGACCTACCTCACGCCCGAGCAGCTGGGCCGCGCACCGGGGCAGGTGTCGTTTGCGCAGTACGCCGCGTGGTTTGCCGAGCTGCCAGAGGCTTTGCAGGCCAAAATGACCAGGCAGTGGGGCCCGCCGCCCGGCGAAACCTACGTACACGACGGCCACATTGCCCTGGCCGGCCTGCCGCTGGGCAACGCCCTGGTGGTGCTGCAGCCGCCCCGGGGCTACGGCATGGACCCCGATGCCATTTACCACCAGCCCGACTTGCCGCCGACGCACCACTACTACGCGCTGTACCGCTGGCTGCGCGACGGCTGGGGGGCCGATGCCCTGGTGCACGTGGGCAAGCACGGCACCCTGGAGTGGCTGCCGGGCAAGGGCATTGGCCTGTCGGAGAACTGCTTTCCGGATGCGTTTCTGGGCGATTTGCCGCTGTTTTACCCCTTCATCATCAACGACCCCGGCGAGGGCTCGCAGGCCAAGCGCCGCGCCCACGCTACCATCATCGACCACCTCACGCCGCCCATGACCACGGCCGACAGCTACGGCGAGTTGGCCCAGCTCACGCAGCTGGTCGATGAATACTACCAGGTTGAGGCCCTCGACCCGGCCAAGCTGCCGCTGCTGCAACGCCAAATCTGGGACCTGGTGCAGCAAACCAACCTCGACCAGGACCTGGCCGTGCTGCTGCGCCGCGACCACGGCGACCACGTCCACGACTGGGACGACGACCTGACCCCCGAAGGCGTGCCCGTGAGCCTGGCCGAAATGGACGGCAAGGACGTGGCCCACCTCATCGAAGACATCGACGGCTACCTCTGCGAGCTGGGGGCGGCCCAAATCCGCAACGGCCTCCACATCCTGGGCCAGGCCCCGGAAGAGGAGGCGCTGGTCGACATGCTGCAAGCCCTCACGCGCCTGCCCAACCTCGGCGTGCCGGGCTTGCAGGCCGGGCTGGCGGCGCTGTTCGGTTTCGACCTGGATGCCGTACTGAGCGCGAAAGGACAGAGGCTGAGCGTTGTAACGGAAGCCTTTGCCGCCCTGGCCGGGCGGCCCGTCGTGACGGGGGCCGACGCGCTCGAAGTGCTCGACGAGCTGGCCAAGCACCTGCTGCTGGCCTGGCAGCAGCAACGCTTCCGGCCGGCGGCCCTCGACCAGGTGCTGTTTGAAACGCTGAA
>JAYULN010000395.1:0-4208 GCA_043763525.1 Hymenobacter sp. | reverse complement strand
GAAATCAAGGAGCTGCTGGAGCAGGAAATCGTGTCGCGCTACTACTTCGAGAAAGGCCGCACCGAAGCCGGCTTCGACGACGACCCCAACATCATCGCCGCCGTCGCCGTGCTGAACGACCCGAACCGTTACGCTGCGCTGCTGAAGCCCAGCGGGCAGGCGGCGAGTGCGCGGAAGTCAGCCGGGACGAAGTAATTTTGAACTGCATTAAATTAGAAAAGCAGGCGCTGATAGGTGCCTGCTTTTTTGTTGAAACTTCAGATACAGATAGATTTTGTAGAGCCTTGGGTTGCTGTTGGCAGCGAAAAAGAGTTGTTCGAAGAAGAATTGAGCCTTGAGCTTTCGCCTGATAATGTTCTGTCAGGTTTCAAAGTGCAAGCAATCGGTCGGCGAGTTGATTGTGACGATGTGCTTTTTGAAGTACGTGATGTGAAAGTTGATTTCAAATTGGCGTTAGTTCATCTGACTTGGAGCGGTAAAGCGGAACCAAGTCCTTGGCCGATAATAACGCTGTTTGCAAACGCAGAAACATTCATCAATCAGATGGTGCATGACGCGCAAGATTATTTTTAGATGTAGTCCATGTAGAAAAACTTGACTACTCATCAACCGAATGTTCCGACTGAGCTAACTTCACACACTTAAGTAATATTCTGGCGTAAAACATTCGTTTTACCTATTGATTCTCAATCCTCCCATGACTGCCGACCAACGCCTCGACCAACTCGAACCGCTCGTTTCTCAGACGCTGGCCGTGGCTGACCGCCACACGGCGCAGCTCAAGCAACTGGTGAATTTGGTGACTCAGCAAAGCGACAACATTCAATTCGTGCTGAAGGAACTGGAAGCTGTAAAAGAGAAGCAGACAGCTACCGATGCTGCTATTGAAACGATAAGCTCTACTATCGAAGCTGTCAGTTCTACCCTTAAAACTGTCAGCTCCAGAGTTGAAGCAGCAGATGCTAAGCTGGACAAGTTACTCGAATTGCTGGGCGGCAATAAGTAGCCGCAACGCTGGCAGGCGCGGCCAAAATCGGCCGCCGTAAATTTGCCTGCTCCATGCAAACGCTCCTTCTCTCTCTCGAAACCTCGTCCCCCGTCTGCTCGGTGGCCCTGCACCACCTCGCCGACGGCTCTTTGGTCGGCCAATCCGAGCTGCGGCTCGATAAGTCGCACTCCACCCACCTTACCGTGCTCATCGAGCAGCTGCTCGCCAACACCGGCTACCAGTTGGCCGACCTCGCCGCCGTGGCCGTGAGCGACGGGCCCGGTTCCTACACCGGCCTGCGCATTGGGGCCGCCGCCGCTAAGGGGCTGTGCTTTGCGCTGGATATTCCGCTGGTGGCCGTGAGTACGCTACGGGCGCTGGCGGCGCAGGTGGCGGCTGGCACCGCCCGCCCCGAAAACTGGCTGTTTTGCCCCATGCTGGATGCCCGGCGGCAGGAAGTGTACGCCGCCATCTATACCCACGAGGAGCAGGAGGTGCTGGCTCCCACGCCCCTCATCCTCGACGCCGGTACGCTGGCCGAACAATTGGCCCAGCATTCCGTGTTGTTCTTCGGCAATGGGGCGGCGAAGTTTCGGGCGGTGCTGGTCGATTCGGCGCAGGCTGGTTTTCTGGCGGGGATTGAGCCGTCGGCCATTGCGGTGGGGCAGTTGGCCGTGGCCGCGTTTCACCGGCAGGAGTTTCAGGACGTGGCGTATTACGAGCCGTTTTATTTGAAGGAAGTGTACACCACCACGCCCCGGCAATAATCTTTCGGGCTAATGCCGGTAGCCTTGCCAGGTGCCGCCGTAGCGGTAGCCGGGCTGGGTTTTTGCTTTTACGCAACAGCTTTGGCAAACGAAAAACCAGCCCTTGCCGCCGGCCGTCGTTTGTATCCGATACAGCGTGGTCGCTTCCTGCTGGCAATGCGCACAAATTTTGGTTTTCATGGTTGCTAGCTTGTTGTCCCTGCTGCTGTAACTGTTGCCTGTGAAGCACTGTTCTAACTTATTCTCCTGCTGATTTTTTTATGGATACGGAACCCCTCTTCGTCAACCGCGTCGCTAATAGCGGCCTCGTTACCCTCAACCTGGAAGAGCTGCTGCACCCCGGCGAGCGGGTGGTGTACGACATCAAAGACAACCTTTTCCACGGCCTCATGCTGCGCGAAAAGGATTTCCGCGAGTTCGTTAAAACCAACGACTGGACACCCTATGATGGCAAAAACGTCGCCATCATCTGCTCGGCCGATGCCATTGTGCCCACCTGGGCCTACATGCTGCTCGCCACCAAGCTCCAGAACCACGCCCACCGCTACGTATTCGGCCACCTCGATGCCCTGGAGCAGTCGCTGTTCGAAGAAGCCATCGCCGCGATTGACACCGAAGAATACCGCGACGTCAAAGTGGTGGTAAAAGGCTGCGGCAACGTGCCCGTGCCCACCTTCGCCTACGTGGCCATCATGCAAAAGCTGCTCCCCGTCACCAGCAGCGTGATGTACGGCGAGCCGTGCAGCACCGTGCCGCTCTACAAAAAGCCGAAAGCCGCCAGCGTAGTGGAGTAGGATTGTTGTCGATTAAAGTCTGAACAAAAGAACGGTCATGCTGAGCTTGCCGAAGCATCTCTACCGCAGCAGTAATCAATTTTACTATTGCGGTAGAGATGCTTCACTGCGTTCAGCATGACGGTCTATTGGCCTGCCGCATTGATTCGCATCTTTGCACCATGCCCGAGCTTATCCGTACTCCTTACAAAATAACTTTTCTCACCGGCGCGGCCATCGTCATCGCCAACATGGTGGGCACGGGCGTTTTCACCAGCCTGGGCTTTCAGGTGCTGGGCATCCAAAGCGGCTTCGCGTTGTTGATGCTGTGGCTGGTGGGCGGCCTCATTGCCCTTTGTGGGGCCGTGAGCTATGCCGAGCTGGCATCAGCCATGCCCCGTTCGGGCGGCGAATACCACTACCTGAGCCAGATTTATCATCCCGCGCTGGGGTTCCTCTCGGGCTGGGTGTCGGCCACGGTGGGCTTTGCGGCCCCCACGGCATTGGCCGCGCTGGCGCTGGGCCAATACGCCAAAAGCTTGTTCCCCAATTTGCAGCCAACGTGGCTTTCGGTAACGGTGGTGGTGCTGCTCACCCTCGTGCACGGCAGCAGCACCCGCATCGGTAGTCGCATGCAGGTCATCATCACGGCCCTCAAAGTGGTGGTGCTGGTGGTGTTTATTGGCGTGGGCATGGTGGTGGGGGAGGGGCAGGCCATCAGTTTCGCGCCCGACGCGGCGGGCTGGCACGCCCTGCTCAGTCCGGCGTTCGCGGTTAGCCTCGTGTATGTGAGCTACGCCTATTCGGGTTGGAACGCCGCCGTGTACATGACCGGCGAAATTGAAAACCCCCGGCGCAACCTCTCGCGCATCCTGCTGGCCGGTACTGCCGTCGTACTCCTACTATATGTAGGGCTGAATTACGTATTCCTGCGCTCCACGCCAATTGCCGGTTTGAAGGGCCAGCTGGAAGTCGGCTTCGTGGCGGCTACTTCATTATTTGGGCCGCTCGGCGGCCGGCTAATGGGCGGTGTCATCGCGGCCCTGCTCGTTTCCACCATCAGCTCGATGGTTTTCGCCGGCCCCCGCATCGTCCAGACCATGGGGGAGGACATTCCCGCCCTGCACTTCCTCGCTTCCAAAAGCCGCGCCGGCATTCCGGTACGGGCACTTTTACTCCAAACGGCCATCACGCTGGCCTTTATTCTGAGGCCCAGCTTCCAGGGTGTGCTCGTCTACGCCGGCTTCGTGCTGAACCTGTTCACCTTCCTCACGGTGCTGGGCTTGTTCATCCTCCGCTTCCGCCAGCCCGACCTGCCGCGCCCGTATCGCGCCTGGGGCTACCCCTTCACGCCGCTCATTTTCCTGGGTTTGAGCGGCTGGACGTTGGCCTTCATCTTGCGCGATAAGCCGGTCGAGTCGCTCTATGGCTTGGGTACCCTAGCCGTTGGCGCGCTGGTCTACTTCCTGACCACGCGTCTGGCAATTTCTCCAGCTACTACGGAACGCTAACAAAACTCCGTCAGTAGGTCCCTCCTTGCGGGAGCGGGGCCGTGCCCGGTCCCGGAGGGGTTTGCTGAGATGAAACGCCAGAACGGCCTGCCGTAACTTGCCGCATCATTGGGCGCTGTAGCAGCCCACCGTTTTCCATCATTCCGCATATAATGTCTCTCCGCACCGC
>JAYULN010000394.1:0-4221 GCA_043763525.1 Hymenobacter sp. | reverse complement strand
TGCCTTGCCCCGGCAACAGGCTGACCAAGAGCCGGGCCAGGGCGAGGTAGTCCAGTGTTACCTGACGAAAGAAGTCCTGAATCCGTGTCTCATTCGAGGCCGGCCTGGCGGTATCGTTGAGGTGCTGGGCCACTTCGCAAAACTGCACGTTGCGGCTCTTGAGTAGGCCGATAACGAATTGGGCCACAAACTTTTGACGCGCCAGGTTGCGCACCACGGGCAACTGCTGTAAAAGGGTCGTAATTTTGGCGGTGAGGCACTGCTTCACGGGGCGCGATGGGCTTGATAGGGTAGGAACTACAAAGGTCGGAACGCCCCGTTTTTATGCCCCAATTTTAGTGGGGTAGAGTGCTGTTCACTAATAACTGCGTTCAGCACTTCCAGCAAAGCCGTGGCTTTCAGTAAGCACTCCTCATATTCCCGTTCCGGGTCCGAGTCATAGGTAATGGCCGAACCGACCTGGAAGCTGAGGTAGCCGGTATCCTGGCGGTATTGGAGGGAGCGGATGACGACGTTGAAATCGAATTGCCCGTTGGGCCACACGTAGCCAATGCTGCCGCTGTAGAGGCCGCGCCGGGTGTTTTCGTAGTGCTCGATGAGCTGCATGGCCCGGATTTTTGGGGCCCCGGTCATCGAGCCCATCGGGAAGGTGGTGCGCAGAATGGCTTCCAAATCGGCCTCGGGGCGCAGGGCGGCCGTGACGGTCGAAATCATTTGCCAGAGGTAGCGGAAGGAGTAGAGGCCGAACAGCTCGGGCACGCGCACGGTGCCGGTTTGGGCCACGCGGGCGAGGTCGTTGCGGACTAAATCCACAATCATCAGGTTTTCGGCTCGCTCCTTTTCATCGTGCAAAAGCGCGAGGCGCTGCTGTTCATCCTCGGCCGGCGTGGCCCCGCGCCGGATGGTGCCCTTGATGGGTTGAGAAATAAGTTGACCGTCTTGCTGCGCCAAAAAACGCTCGGGCGAAGCGCAGAGCAAGAAATGGTCGTGCCAGCGCACGAAGCCGGCAAACGGCGCGGGCGAGGCTTCCATCAGTCGCCAAAACACGTCAACGGGTGCCAGCGCCACGTTTTCGGCATAAAACTCCTGGCACAGGTTCAACTCGTACACTTCTCCATTCAGAATGTCTTCGCGAATGGCCTCCACCGCCCGCAGGTACTCCGTTTTGGGCAGCCGGGCACGCAAAACCGGTACTTGGGGCGTGGGCGCAGTAGCTGCGGGCTGCGCCAAAATCTGAGCCAGCACGTCTTCCGTGCGCCCGTGAATTTCCACGGTTTCGGCCCGCCAGCAGAGCCAGGTTTGGGGCGTGAAAAAGTGCAGCGAGGGCCACGCGAAGCCAGTGAGATTCTGGCTCCTCAGCGCTTCGATATCATTTTTTACATCGTAGGTAATGAAGCCGCACCGCAAACCGGCGGAAGCCGGTGCCGCCCCTAATGCTGCCAGCGAGTCAACGGCCGCCACCCCAGCCGGGGCCACCGCCAGAATGCGCTCGAAAGCGCCGTGCGGGTAGGCCAACTCATTGGGCTCGAAGTAGGTGCAGTGCGAAAAATCAGCCGCCCACCGCAAGGCTCGCCGGCGAAAATCGGGCGGCAATTCCGCAAGGGGAATAGTGAGGAAAAGCGGGGTGGAGGCAGCTACGGACACGAGCAGAAATAAACGAAAACGTGGTGCGGCGTGGCTTTACGGGTCACAAATACCGCCCTGGCCGGGGGCTTACCGCAACTCGCGCAGGGCCAGATTGGCCTTGGCATCGGTGCTGTTTTTGTATTCGTGCCAAGGGTAGTGCAAGGCTTTTTCAAAGTAGTAGCGTGCCTGGACTTTGTTACCGGCTTTCTGGGCCAGGTAGCCCTGTTGCAGCGCGGCCTGGGGCGCAAAATAATACGGCGCTTTGGGGCCGGCCACGCTCTGCGTCCGCTCAAAGTAGAACCAGGCCGAGTCGAGGCGGCCCAAGCCCTGATAGGCGCGGGCGAGGCGGTAGGGCTCCTCAATGCGGTCGCGCCACAGGGTGGTCGGCGTGGCCTGAAAGCTGCGTAGCGTGATGAGAGCCTGACGGTTGTAGCCGCCATCAATTTGCAGTCGGGCCCGGGTCAGGGTGGGGTTCAGGGGCTGGGCTTCGTGGTAGTAGTGCTGAGCGTAGTTGTCCTCCTCCACATCGGTAGGGCCGGGCTGGTTGATTTGGGCGCGGTAGCGGGCGGCGTTGGCAGCGGGCTGCCCGCCCAGCCACGCGGCCAGGTACAGCTTAAACGCGGCATCCTTGCGGTAGTGCTGCCCCCGGTAGTCGCGCAAAAAGGCCAGGTTTTCACGCTCTGCGGCCGCGTAGTTGCCCTGGTAGAGCAGCAGGTCGGCGGCCATGTGCCGCAGGTAGGGCACGGCCAGGTAGCCGGGGCCGGTGGGCCGCGCACGGTAGGCTGTCAGGGCCGCCTCGCCGTGGTGCTGGCGCTTGTTCACGCTCATCAACAGGTAGGCAAACAGCAGATTATCGCGCTGTTGGGTGGTCAGGCGCTCAACGAGTTTTAGCGCTTCCTCAGGCTTTTTGTAGTAGCCCTCCCGAATCAGGGCCAAATAAATCTGGCTTTCGGTTTGGAAATCACTGGGCTGCGCGGCCGCCAGGGCCAGGTTTTTCAGGCCGGTATCTACGTTGGCGGTCAGGCCCAGCAGGGCCAGCAGCCAGTGGTAGCCCTCGGGCAGCGAACCCACGGCGAACTGACAAATACCCAGCGTCTTCCGGGCCGGGGCAAACGATGGGTACCGCTGCACCACGTTCTGCATCTGCTGGAACCCGCGCCGCAAATGAAACCCGCCCGTCACCAAGTGCTTAAACACTAGCTGACTCAAGCCCAGATGCAGCGTTATTTCGGCCTTCGCATAATCCCGCAACGCGCTGGCGGGCGCTTTGTCCAGCGCCGCCAGGTGGGCCTCCTGCGATGCCACCAACGTCTCGTAGCGTCCTGCATCCTGGCTGATGATGAGCTCGGCGAAATCGGCGCAGTTAGCCACTAGCAGGGGCGCGGGGGCGGCGGTCGTGGCGGCTAGCTCGGGCTGAAGCAGCGCCCGGGCAGTGCCCAGCCGCAGCTTCAGTACCTCGGCGTAGGCGCGGCGGCTGGTGGCAGTCAGGGCTTCGGGTTTGGTTGCTGTTTTCTGGTTGCTTGTTTCTGGTTGTTGGGTTCTGGTTCTTCGTTGCTCGTTTCTGTTTTCTGAGAGAAACGCAACTGGAAATAACCTTCCGGTGCTGGCCCGCCCCGGCAGCAGGCCGCACGCCAACGCCCCGGCCAGCAGCCCCGCCCGGCAGGCAAGGGCCCTCGAAGCCGCAAAAACAGAAGAAAAGGAGTGAGTGAACATCAGCCAAGCAACAAAAAAGGAACGGCATTGCCGTTCCTTTCTCAATTTATAACCAAAAACCAGTAACCAAAAACCAGTAACAAGCAACAAAAATTAAACCGCGCGGGCTTCCACGTCGGCCAGGATGCGGCCGCAGTGCTCGCACACAATGATTTTCTTGTGCGAAATGATGTCGGCCTGGCGCTGGGGTGGCACCGTGTTGAAGCAGCCGCCGCAGGCATCGCGCCGCACCAGCACCACGGCCAGGCCGTTGCGCACGTTGCCGCGAATGCGGGTGTAGGCCGTCAGCAGACGGTCTTCGACCGGTTTGGTAGCCTCTTCGCGCTGGGCCATGATGGTGCGCTCTTCCTCCTCGTTCTCGCCCACGATGGTGTCGAGCTCGCCCTTTTTGTTGTCGAGGTCCTTGCGGCGCTCGTCCAATTTCGACTTCGTGCCGCTGATTTCGGCGTTTTTTACGTCGATTTGGTACTGCGACTCTTTGATTTTCTTGTCGGCAATCTGGATTTCCAGGCGCTGAAGCTCAATTTCCTTGGCAATGGCCTCGAACTCGCGGTTGTTGCGCACGTTCTGCTGCTGCTCGTCGTACTTTTTGATGAGCGTTTCGGCATCCTTGCTGGCCTGTTTGCGGCTCTTGATGAAGTCGTTCAGACCCTGAATTTCTTCATCAAATTTCTTCACACGCACCTCATAGCCAGCAATTTCGTCTTCCAAATCCCGGACTTCCTCGGGCAAATCACCGCGCACGCGCCGGATTTCATCGAGCTGCGAGTCGAGATGCTGCAAGGTGAGCAGGGCTTCGAGCTTGGCGGCTACGGGAACGTCGGCGGGGGCCACGGCGGCACTTTTAGCAGTCATACTGAACGGGGTTCGTAGGGGTTTCGG
>JAYULN010000393.1:0-1688 GCA_043763525.1 Hymenobacter sp. | reverse complement strand
AGCCAGTATTAAGTAGTCAGTAGTCAGACCTCAATCTGCTGTCAATCAAGATTTAACATTGGGTCTGACTGCCGAATACTTATGTTCGACTACTTAATGGACTTTTTACGTCTGATAACACGGCCATTAAGTTTGAAAGATGCGCGTTGCATATCACCAATATCTTCATGGCTCAGAATGATTCGATGAGTCGGTTGAGTAGCACGCAAGCCGTGGCCAGCATTCGGATGACCGTGAAGGGAGTGCCCACAGAAAGCACCACCACGTCCCAGTTCTTTATCTATGAATATGGTTTGCCGCAACCCGGCCAGAAATACCGGGATACGCGCCAAGATGTAAATGACCTGAATCAAATCAGAAAACGCCGGTACAACCCGGAATTCTGGCGCACCAACGCGGTGATAAAAGCCAGTCCCATTGAAGAAGGCATAATACAAGACTTTGAGGGCCATAGCCTGTTTGGCAAACTGAATTAGGTTTAACTTCCGTATTTTCGGCATTAGCCAGTCCATGTATCGCAACCTTGCGAGGTGGTTCACGGTTTGTCCAGACGTATGCCCCTACAACACCTCAGCGTCCGAATTGACCCTAACTCCGGCTTTTGTTTCGGCGTTATCTACGCCATTCAGATGGCCGAAGACCTGCTTGATGAGCAAGGATACCTCTATTGCCTGGGCGACATCGTGCATAACGACGAAGAAGTGCAGCGCCTGGAAGCTCGCGGCCTGCGCATTATCTGCCACGAGGAAATGGCCGCCCTGCGCGATGAGGCCGTTCTTATCCGGGCCCACGGCGAGCCACCAGCCACCTACCAGATGGCCATGGAAAACAACCTGACGCTGATTGATGCCAGCTGTCCGGTGGTGCTCAAGCTCCAAAACCGCATCAAAACTAGCTACGACAAGCAGGAAAAAATCTTCATTTACGGGAAGCACGGCCACGCCGAGGTGCTTGGCCTGCTGGGCCAGACCAGCGGCAACGCCGTGGTATTCGAAAGCCTGGATGAGCTGCTGAGCCACGAACTGCCCGCCAACATCACCCTCTACAGCCAGACCACCAAGAGTACTAACAGCTTCTACAACATCAAGAACCAGCTGGAAACCAGGGGTTACCAGGTGAATGCCAACGACACGATTTGCCGGCAGGTGAGCAACCGCGACAAGGACCTGCGCCGCTTTGCCGCGCAGTTCGACCAGATTGTGTTCGTGTCGGGCACCAAAAGCTCCAACGGCAAGGTGCTTTACCAGGTGTGCCTCGAAACCAACCCGCTCACGCATTTCATCTCCAACGTGGCCGAAATTCAGGCCGAGTGGTTCCGGCCGGGGCAGTCGGTGGGCATCTGCGGGGCCACCAGCACGCCCATGTGGCTGATGGAGCAGGTGCGCGACCGGCTGCTAAATTTATAGGTGACTTGGATAATTAATGAAATGGTGCGTTTTCGAGGCTTGGTTTCTTTCTGCCTTTTTTTAGCTTAATGCCGCAAGTCGCAATTCAAAGTTCCGCTAACCCGTCATCCTGGCGGGTGGCACCCGCACCCATCGGCACCACCGGGGTAGCCGTGGCGGGGCTGATTCTGGGCTGTTGGGCCACGCTGCTGACGTATTTGCTGGCGTATTACCAACCCAACTGGCGCACGCCCGCGCCCTACCTGTTGGCGTTGCTCCAGATGCACCTCTACACCGGCCTGT
>JAYULN010000392.1:0-10542 GCA_043763525.1 Hymenobacter sp. | reverse complement strand
TTTTTATTGTTGGATTGCTTTGAGGGTCTGCCCGTGGTGCCCGGTTTACTTACTCAGGTCGAAAAAGTAGGTGGCGGCCAGCTGGATGCTGCGGTTTTTAGCGGTGTAGTTCACGTCCTGGCCCTTGTTATCGTTAGGAATGAGGTTGCTGAGCCCCAGGCTGTAGCCGAGCTGTGCCTGCACCGGCCCGCGGCGGTAGCCGATGCCGCCGTTCAGGCCCGCGTCGAACTTGCGGAACTGAATGCTGGTCGGGGGCGCATTGAAAGAATTGGGGTCAGGGTATTTATCAGCAAAATCGATGTTAACGGTACCCGCCTGGGATATGCTGTTATTATTCGTCGACCCGCCATACTTCTCTACTCGCGTGTCCTGGTAGTTGTACTCCATGTTGCCACCCATACCAAAGGCCAGGTAAGGCCCGGCAAACACCTGAAAGCCGCTACTTGCGCTGGTGTACACCAAATTCAGCGGAATTTCGAGGTAATTGATGCGCGGCGTGGCCTTAATGGTGACGGTTTCGGAAGAAGTGTACTGGTACTGCCCGCTGCCGCTGCCGTAGTTCTGAGTTTCGTTGTAGTTCAACTCGCTGCCTTTCTGGGTGTAGAGCAGGGCAGGCTGAAACGAAAACCCGCCGAAATTAATATCCAAAGCTGCCCCAAACTGGCCGCTGAAAATACTTTTGGTGGTGCCCGCGTTGGCACCGCTGGTGCTGAATGAGCTCAGATTGGCACCCAAGCGGGGGCCCACACTGATTTTGGTTTGGGCGTGGGCGGTAGTAGCCGCGCCAGCCAGAAGGAGAGCCGTAAACAGGTTTTTCATGGAAAGGGAAAGAGGTGAAAAAGATAAAAGTGAGAAATTAATCAAGTCTTCGGCCTGATGTGAGCAACAAAATTAAGCACATAACCTGCCCCTGCAACCCATGCACAACGCCGGAAAGCAGGCTAATATTTGAAGACGGCTGTGCAATAAAACCGGGGTGAACATCTTTGATAGCTCACTCCGCCCTTCGTGCCCGCCCCGCCCATGCGCTTATTTCTCTTTGCCTGCCTGTTGATGACCATGATTTTCAGCGCTGATTCTGCCGCCCCCGTGCCCCCCGGCCGCTACGCCGCCCGCTGGAAAAAAATCGACGCGCTGCTGGCCAAGAGCCAGACTGCTACGGCTGCCCCGCTGGTCGAAAGCATTTATCAGCAGGCCAAAAAGGAAGGCAACAGCCCGGCCTACGTGCGGGCCCTGCTCTACAAAATGCGCCTGCTGCAAGCGAAGCAGGAAGATGCCGACGAGAAATCCATTTCCCTGCTCGAAACCGAGCTGAAGACGGCCGCCTTCCCGGCCCGGCCCATTTTGCACTCGCTGCTAGCCGAGCAGTACACCAATTACCTCAACCAGAACCGTTACCGTCTCTACCAGCGCACCGCCGGCGCGGCCCCCACCACCGACGACCAGAAAACCGCCGACGGCGGCACCGGCCTCGCCACCTGGGACCTGGGTCGCCTGGGTGCGGCCATCGTGCGGTACTACTACCAGTCGGTGGAAGACGAACCCCAGCGCCAGCTAAAAACCACCCTGGCCGACCTCGGCGACCTGGCCGTGGGCGGCGATGCCGAGGGCCGCGCCCTGCGCCCCACGCTCTACGACCTGCTGGCCCAGCGCGCCATTGAGGGCCTGAAAAATCAGGAATTGTACGTGACCCAGCCCGAGCAGCAGTTCCAGCCCACCGAGCCCAAGCTGTTTGGCAGCGCTGCCGAGTTTGCGGCCCTGCGCCTGCTGGCCCCCGAGGCCGACTCGCTGAACGGCCAGCTGCACGCGCTGCACCTGTTGCAGCGCCTCACGGCCGCGCGCCAGCAGCTGGCTCCGGCTAATCTGGCTGCGCTGGCCGATGTGGATTTGAGCCGGCTCGACTACCTGCGGAGCCTCACCGAAGGCACGGACCTAGTGCCCGAGTATGCGGCGGCGCTGGCCAGCATGGCCGAAGCCTACAAGGGGCTGCCCATCAGCACCGGGTTTATGTGGCGGCGGGCCGGGGTGCTGGAAGCTACCGACCCGGTGGCGGCCGTGCAGCTGGCGCGCGCGGCCGAGGCCCGGTTTCCGAAGTCGCGCGGGGCGGCCGAGGCCCGGCGGCTGCGCGAGCAGATTGAGCGGCCGGAGCTGGCGTTTTCGGCGGCGGATATTGTCGTGCCCAACCAGCCCTGGCGACTGGATGTGACGGCCCGCAATGTAACCGAGCTATACGCCTGGGCTTATCGGATTACGCTGCGCGAGTGGGAAAAATCGGGCGACTACGATGCGAAAAACCGCACCGTGGCGCAGCGCTACGCCCGCGCCCTGCGGGCCGCGCCGGCCGCCACCTGGGCGGTGCCGGTGCCCGCGCATCCTGCCGATTATAAGGGGCTGAAACTCGCGGCGGCGGGAGCGGCCCTGCCCATTGGCTACTACCTGGTGGTCGTTGGTAATCAGGCCACGAAACCGACCGACCAGCGGCCCGGCGCGGTAACGAGCTATGCCCTTTTGGGCGCCAGCGAGCTGAGCGCCGTGAACCGGCGCGAACCCGACTCGGGAGCAGCCCGCTTGCTGGTGTTGCAGCGGCAGAGTGGGGCACTGCTGGCCGGGGTACGCGCCCAGGGCACATACGAGTATTACGACCGCAAGAAAAACCAGCAGGTAACCAGCCCGAGAGCCATTGTGCAGACAGATGCCACCGGCGAAGTGCAGCTGCCCCGGCCCGACAACGCGACTGACGACGTATTTGAAAACAACGGCCGCTTTAGCTCCGTGCGTATCTGGCGCGGCCCGGATACGTTGCGCCTCAGCAATATCAATGGCTATTATCAACATAACCAGCCCCGGCAGGAGCAGGCCCAGCGCCGTACTTTCCTCTTTACTGACCGCGCCATTTACCGGCCGGGCCAGACGCTGTACTTCAAAGGAATTCTGACCGAAACCCTGCGTGCAAAAAGCACTTTGGTTAAAAGCCAGCCGGTGAGCGTGCGGCTGGTGGACGTGAACGGCCAGACCGTGCAGACGCTGCCGTTTACTACGTCTGAGTTCGGTAGTTTCAATGGCTCCCTGGTGCTGCCTACGGGGCTGCTGAATGGCGAAATGAGCCTGCAAACCGACTACGGCAGCCTGCAATTTGCGGTGGAGGACTACAAGCGGCCCTCCTTTCTGGTGGTCATTGATTCGGTGCCCGGCCGGCCGCAGCTGGGCCAGCCGCTTACTGTGAATGGCCGCGCCCGCGCCTACGCCGGGCAGGCCACCGACGGGGCTATGGTGAGCTACCGCATCACGCGCCGCGAGCTGTGGCCGCTGTTCGACTACGGTTACGGCGGGCGGGGCATCTACCAGCCCGGCCGGGGCCAGGGCAGCCAGGAAATTGCCCACGGCACCACCACTACCGATGCCGAAGGCCGGTTCAGCCTCACCTTCACGCCGCCGCTGGTGCCCAAAGGGCCAGGTCGCAATCGGGGCTACTCACCGGGCTATCTCTTCGAGCTAACGGCCGACGTGACCGACGCGGCCGGCGAAACCCGCACCGGCACCCGCAGCGTGCCCATCGGTCGCAACCCGCTCAGCCTGCGCCTCGTTGGCCCCGATGCGGCCGATAAAGCCAAGCTGCCTGCCATCACCTTGCTCAGCACCAACGCGACCGGCGAGCCGCTGCCCGCCGCCGGCACCTTGCGCCTGCTGGCCCGCCGCTACCGCCCCAACCCGCCCGGCGTGCCCGGCCCCGCCCCCGAAACCGAAGCCAACGAAACCAAGCCGGAGCTCGTCAAAACCCTGCCCTTCGACACCAAAGCCGGCCCGCAGCTGGCCATGGCCGCCCTGCTGGCCGACGCGCCCACCGGCCGCTACCGCCTTGAAGCCCTGGCCACCGGGGCCGATTCGGCGCGGGCGAAGCTCGATTTCACACTTTACGATTCGCAGGCCGCCACCGTGCCCTTCGCCACGCCCGACTGGTTTGTGGCGCTGGCCGATACCGTGGCTCCCGGCCAGCCAGCTAGCATCCTGCTGGGCAGCAGCGAAGCCGGGGCGCGCATCCTGCTCGAAGTAGAGCGCGAAGGCAAGCTGCTGCGCCAGGAATGGCTCACGCTGAATGCCAACGAGCAGCGCCGTCTGAGCATCGAGAGCGGCCCGGTTACGGCCATTGGCCCGCTCTACATTCACACTACGCAGGTGCGCGACAACCGCCTCTACCGCCACGATGCCACCGTGCAGGTAGCCGAGAAACCGCAGCCGCTCCAGCTGTCCATCGCCACTTTCCGCAACAAGCTCCAGCCCGGCCAGCGGGAAACCTGGCGCGTCACCATTCATCAGGCCAACGGCAAACCCGCCGATGCCGAGCTGCTGGCCACGCTGTATGACCAGAGTCTGGATGTTTTCCGGCCGCATGGGTTCATGGGGCTGGAATTCGGGCAGGGATATTACCCGGCGCGGTTTGGCTGGATGGGGAATTTTGGGGAGGTGAATTCGCAGCTTATGGCTGATAATGAAGGGTCCGGCGCGGTAGAGACGGTGCAGTACCCCATGTTAATGGGGATTTATGGGGAGAGCAATGCCATGTATATGGTGGCTGACCAGATGCAGATGAAGGGCCTGTCCGAGGTCGTGGTGATGCGAGGCAATGCGCCAATGCAGGCCGCTGCTGCGCCAATGGCAACTGCGGCAATGGCTGACTCTAAGCAGCTGAAAGAGGTGGTAGCCGGGGGATACGGCACGCCAAAACCCGCGCCCAAGCCGGCCCCCAACCTCACCACCGTGCCCACGCGCACCGATTTCCGCGAAACCGCCTTCTGGCAGCCGGCCCTGCACACCGACAAGAACGGCGATGTCGTGCTCGAATTCCAGATGCCCGAGGCCGTGACGCGCTGGCAGCTGCTGGCCCTGGCCCACGACCAGGCCTTGCGCAGCGGCCAGCTCGCCCGGCAGCTCGTTACCCAAAAGGAAATCCAGATTTCGCCCAACGCGCCGCGCTTCCTCCGGCAGGGCGACACCTTCACCTTCCCCGCCAAGTTCTCAAACCTGACCGACCACGCCACCAGCGGCACGGCCCAGCTGTTCCTGCTCGATGCCGCCACCGGCCAGGATATCACCGGCCAGCTGCTGACAGGCCCGGCGCAACAAGCCGTGTCGGCCGCCGCCCACCAGAGCGCCGCCCTGGGCTGGGAATTGCGCTTGCCGGCTGATTTCGCGCCGGCCGCCGTAACGTATCGGATAGTAGCACAAAGCCAGTTAACAGTTGACAGTGAGCGGTTAACAGACCAAAAAACCAGCCGCAAGACCAAAAAACCAAGCACCAAGCACCAAGCACTAGGCACCAATTTCTCCGACGGCGAAGAAAACACGCTCCCAGTTCTCCCGAACCGCATTCTCATCACCGAGAGCCTGCCGCTGCCCATCGTCGGGCCCGGCAGCCGCACGTTCGAGCTCAGCAAGCTCACCAGCACCAGCAGCCCCACGCGGCGCAACTACTCCCTCACGCTGGAAATGACGGCCAACCCCGCCTGGTACGCCGTGCAGAGCCTGCCTTACCTCATGGAGTACCCTTACGAGTGCTCGGAACAGGTATTCAGCCGCCTCTACGCCAACCTGCTGGCCGCCCAGATTCTCAAGTCCAACCCCCGCTTCAAAGCCGTGCTGGCCGAGTGGACGCGCCAGGCGCAAAACGGTGCCGCCGCCCAAAAAAATGCCCTCACCAGCAAGCTGAACCAGAATCAGGAGCTGAAGAACCTGCTGCTACAGGAAACGCCCTGGGTGCGCGATGCCCAGGGCGAAACCGAGCGCCTGGCCCGCCTCACCGAGCTGTTTGATGAAACCCGGTTGAACAGCGAAACCAGCCGCGCCCTGCTCAAGCTTCAGCGCATGCAGCTGCCCGGCGGGGCTTTCCCGTGGTTCGACAAAATGCCCGACGACCGCTACATCACGCAGCTGGTGGTGGCTGGTTTTGGCAAGCTTCAACAGCTGGGCGCGTTTGATGCCAGCCAGGCCGCCACCGCCCAGGCCATTCTGCAAAACGCGGTACGCTACCTCGATGCCCGCCTGGCCCAGGATTACGCCGAGCTGCGCCGTCAGAAGAACGTGAAGCTGGCTGCCGACCACCTCGGCGACCTGCACATTCAGGCCCTCTACGCCCGCAGCTTCTGGCCGCAGCAGTCCGAAACCGCCGCCTCGAAAACCGCCTACGCCTACTACCGCGAGCAGGCCGCCAGATACTGGCCCGCCCAGACGCGCTACCTGCAAGCCCAGATTGCCCTCAGCCTGTTCCGGGCAAAGAAGGCCGCACCGGCCGCCGCCGACATCCTCCGCGCCCTGGTCGAAAACGCCCTGCACTCGCCCGAGCTGGGCATGTACTGGAAGGAAGTGCGCGGCGGCTACTACTGGCGCGAAGCCCCCACCGAAACCCAGGCCACCCTCATCGAAGCCTTCGACGAAGTCAAAAATGACCAGCAATCCGTGGATGAGATGAAGCTCTGGCTGCTCAAGCAAAAGCAAACCCACAGTTGGGAAAGCACCCGCGCCACCGCCGATGCCTGCTACGCCCTGCTGCTGCGCGGCTCCGACTGGCTCACGCCCAGTCAGCCACTACAAATCACCGTGGGCGGCCAATCTATCAAGTCCGAAGCCGCGCAGGCCGGCACCGGCTACTTCAAAACCAGCTGGCCCGCCGCCGAAGTGCAACCCGCCCGAGGCAAAGTAACCATCACCAAGCCCGACGCGGGCGTGGCCTGGGGCGCACTCTACTGGCAGTATTTCGAGGACATCGACAAGCTAACGCCCGCCGCCACGCCGCTCAGCCTGGAGCGCGAGCTGTACCGCGAAACCCGTACGGCCGGCGGCCCGGTGCTCGCGCGCATCAGCGCCACCACGCCGCTCAAAATCGGCGAGGCGCTGGTAGTGCGCCTTGTGCTGCGTACCGACCGTGCCCTCGAATACGTGCATCTCAAAGACCAGCGCGCCGCCGGCTTGGAGCCCATTGCCCAAACCAGCGGCTACCGCTACCAGAACGGCCTGGGCTACTACGAGTCGCCCCGCGACGCGGCCACCAACTTCTTTTTGAGCGAGGTACCGCGCGGTACCCACGTGTTCGAGTACCGGCTGCGGGCCAGCCAGGCCGGCGATTTCTCGGGCGGCCTCAGTCAGGTACAATGTTTGTACGCTCCGGAATTCGGCGCGCATTCGGCGGGCCTGCGGCTGCGGGTGATGCCATAGGCCAGCAGGTAAGCTAAATAGGCCATTTAGAGTATAGGAATGCACTTATAGGTATTCAACACCCTTCCAGCCTTGCATTTAACCGGGGAAGGCCGTAGCTTTGTCTGCCGTCGACTTTATCTTATTCCATTATGAAGCACCTTTTTGTCCTGCTTTCGCTGCTCCTGACCTGGGGCGGAGCCCAAGCGCAAACCGAGAAGCAAACGCCCGTAACAAAGCTGCCAGGTGAAGAAAACCTGAGCCTGCGCGAACGGGCCGAGCGTGATTTCCTAATGCCGGTGCGCCGGAAAAAAGTTGTAACGGAAGCCCCCAAGGCTGCTTCTGAAGGCAGCACTGCCGCGCCAGAATCGGACGTAACGGCCCACTACTCGGAGACGGCCGATGAGGCCCGCGAATCGGCCGTGCCGGCCCACACTACCCGCAGCTACGAAGCCCGCCACACCGACTGGCTCGCCGCCCGCCGCGCCGCCGCCCGCCGCGAAGAGTCGCGTGCAGAGGCCCGCGCCGAAGCCCGCCGCGCCGCCCGCCACAGCCACTCCTCGCGCAGCCACAGCAGCAAATCGAGCAAGTCGAAGTCGCACAAAGCAGTTGCGAACAGCAGCAAATCGAATTCGAGCAAGTCGAAAGCCAAAACCAAGTCGGCTCCGCATTCCAGCAAAAGCACGTCGAAGAGCAAGCGCAGCAACGCAAAAACCAGCGCCAGGAAGAGCAGTTCGCACAAAGACACTTCGCACAAAGCCACGAAGAAAAGCACTCCTTCGAAATCGAAAGTGAAGTCGAAAACCAAAAGCCGCCGTCGCTAACCCGCCACGGCCGCACTAGCGGTAAATGAGCAGCGCCCGGCCCAAGCAATTGGGTCGGGCGCTGCTGTTTAAACGCGTGTAGCGTGGGCTTTGCGAGTCCGTGCGTAGGTCGTTCAACCGCGCGGACGTACAAAGTCCACGCTACAGCTGGAATTACTTGGCCAGCATTTTCAGCAGCTCTTCGGCGGCCGGCCCCGACGAAGCGGGGTTCTGGCCGGTGATGAGGTTGCCGGCGGTTACCACGTAGGGCTGCCAGTCGGCACCTTTCGAGTACTCGCCGCCGTTGCTTTTCAGCATGTCTTCCACCAGGAAGGGCACCACGTCGGTCAGATGCACGGCCGCTTCTTCGGTGTTGGTGAAGCCGGCTACCGACTTGCCTTTCACCAGCGGGGTACCGTCGGCGGCTTTGGTGTGGCGCAGCACGCCGGGGGCGTGGCATACGGCGGCCACGGGCTTGCCGGCGGCATACATGGTCTCAATCAGGGCAATCGACTTTTTGTTTTCGGTCAAATCCCACAGGGGGCCGTGGCCGCCGGGGTAAAACACGGCGTCGAAGCCGGCCGCGTCCACGGTGTCGAGCTTCACGGTGTGGGCCAGGGCCTGCTGGGCGGCGGGGTCTTTTTTAAAGCGTTCGGTGGTTTCGGTTTGGGCGCTGGGGGCATCGCTACTCGGGTCGAGGGGCGGCTGGCCGCCCAGGGGCGAGGCCAGGGTGAGGGTAGCGCCGGCATCTTTAAATACGTAGTAGGGAGCGGCGAACTCTTCCAGCCAGAAGCCGGTTTTTTTGCCTGTGTTGCCGAGCTGGTCGTGCGAGGTCAGAATCATCAAAATGTTCATGGTATTCAAAGCTAAAAGTTGAAAAAAAGAAATGGATGAATGAAAAAGCTACGCCAGTAGCTTGTAAAAAGTCACGGTGCGCTCCGTGAGCAGGGGCACAATCTGGGCCACCACCAGCTCCTGGTAGTGGGCCGAGTCGCGGTGGGCTTCCAGGGCGGTTTGGTCGGCATACTGCTCGTAGAACAGGAAATGGGTGGCATCGGCCGGGTCCTGATGGCCGATGTAGAGCAGGTTGCCCGGCTCGTTGGCGCGCACGGCGGCGGCGGCCTCTAGCATCAGCTGGCGCACTGTTTCGGCGTGGTCGGGCTGGGTGCGCCACTCGGCGGCTACGCAAATGATATCGGCGGGAGTGCTCATGGGAAAGAGATACGTGCTGGTAAATATTCAGGCCACGGGATAGGCTGAGCGGGCTTACTTGCCCGAGTATTCGGCCACTTTCACAATGGCCTTGCCGGTGTTTTCGCCCTGAAACAAGCCCAGGAAAGCGGCCGGAATCTGGTCGAAGCCTTCGGTAACGGTTTCTTCAAATTTCAGCTTGCCCTGGCCGTACCATTCGCCGAGCTGCTGCACGCCTTCAGGCCAGCGGCTGAGGTAGTCGCTCACGATAAATCCCTGTAGCTTGGTGCTGGTTTTGAGCAGCTTGCCTTCGGGGCGTGGGCCCACGGGTGTTTCGGTGGCGTTGTAGGTCGAAATCTGACCGCAGACGGCAATGCGGGCGTGTTTGTTGAGCAGGTCGTACACCGCGTCGGTGATGGCCCCGCCCACGTTGTCGAAGTAGCAGTCGATGCCATTGGGGGCGGCGGCGGCCAGCGCGGCCGGAATATCAGCCGTTTTGTAGTTGATGGCCTCATCGAAGCCGAGGGCTTTCAGATAAGCCACTTTCTCGTCGGAGCCGGCCGTGCCAATCACGCGGGCACCCCGAATTTTGGCCAGCTGGCCCACCACCATGCCCACGGCTCCGGCCGCGCCGGATACCACCACCGTTTCGCCGGCCTTTGGCTGGCAGATGTCGAGCAGGCCAAAGTAGGCCGTGAGGCCGGGCATGCCCAGCAGCCCAAGGTAGTAGCTGATGGGGGCCAGGCCGGTGGGCACCCGGCTCAGGCCCTGCCCATCCGAGAGGCTGTATTCCTGCCAGGGCAACGCGCCCACGACCACACTGCCCACGGGTAGCTCATCGTTCTGGCTGTCTACTACTTCGGCCACCACGCCGCCGGCAATGGGCTGGCCCAATTCAAACGGAGCTACGTACGATTTGGCGGCGCTCATCCGGCCGCGCATGTAGGGGTCGACCGAAACGTAGAGCGTTTTGAGCAGCACTTGGCCGGCCGTGGGCTGCGGCAACTCCCGGGTTTCAAATTGAAACTGAGCGGCCGTAGGGGCTCCCGTGGGGCGGCTGGCCAGCAGAATGGCTTGGGTTTTCATCGCAAATGGAGAATTAAACAGAAGAAAAACAGGTGCCTGAGGAGAAGCCGCGCCCAGCGTAGCCGGTTGAGATTGGAATATGCCGCCGCAGTAGAAGAGGTCTGACTTTCGAGGTTCGGTATGGTAAACGGATTATGGTTGTATAATGTTTAATTGTGCAAAATTAAATTTATTAAAATGGAATAACTTGCTGGTATACGAGATTTTGCAATCGGTACAAATGCCAGTAGCGTGGACTTAGCGAGTCCGCGCGTGGCCTGAACCACGCGCGGACTCG
>JAYULN010000391.1:0-4225 GCA_043763525.1 Hymenobacter sp. | reverse complement strand
GTTCGCAGTCGGGGCCATTATCTGGGGGCAGGGCAATGGGAGCCGACGAATTGGTTGATTTAGTAGCAGCTTGTTCCATAATTGAAAACGCGTAAAGGAGGTGAGCGACAAGGACGTGCAGCGTCGTGGTAGTGGCCGCTTCCCGAATGGCTTAATTATTATCGAGCCCGGTTAGTTCCGTTTCCTCATCTATTGTATCGCTGCCATATCCCATTGACTGCGCGTATCTCTCCAGCTTATCCTTGAGAAAATTGCGGGCCCGGTGCAGGCGCGACCGCACCGTACCAATCGGAATATCAAGCACTTTGGCCATTTCCTCGTAGGTAAACCCTTCGAGGTCGCAGAGGATAATAACAGTGCGAAAATCGACCGGTAAAGAATTTAGCGCGCTGGCTACTTCGTCGCCAATCAGGTCGCGGGCCGATTGCTGGCGCATGTCGGACGAGCTGGCCCCGATTTCGCCCTCGGCTTCTACGTCGTCGGGGTTGTAATAGCCCTCTATTTCGCTGTAATCGACCTTGGCGGGCTGCTTGCTCTTCTTGCGGAAGTCGTTGATGAACGAATTCTTAAGAATGCGAAAAAGCCAGGCCTTGGCGTTGGTGCCGGGCTCGAAGTACTCGAAAAAGCGGTAGGCCTTGAGGTACGTTTCCTGCACCAGGTCATTGGCATCGTCCTCATCGAGGGTGAGGCGGTAGGCAAAGTTGTAGAGCGGGTCCAGCACCGGCATCAGCTCGGCCTGGAAGCGCCGGTCTTTTTCCTCTTTGCTCAGTTTTACCCGTTCGGGAGAATCGCTCATACTGGTGGGCAGGGGGAATTGCAGGCCGAAACCTACGAAATAATAGGGAATTGAGAATAAGGCGGGTAAAACTGTTACTCGGCGGCGGCGCGTTGCGGAGTTGCTTCGGGCTGCTGTCGTAGCCCAAAATCTGCGTTTGGCAGCTGCTACGCCGGTTCTGAGGCAGCCAGCCGTAGGGGCGGCATACCTCGGTTACAGGCAGTATTGCCCGATGTACGGATTGCACGGCCGGGTGGGTGGTGTCCAGGCGGCGGGCAAATGGGAAACGGCGCTATTCCACCATTGTTTGACGGCCGGCCGTTTTTATTGCGGCGCTTCTGGCGCGGGTGGCAGCGGCGGCCAGGCCAGCACCCGCGCGGCCACCGCCAGCGGCGCAATGGCCCGAATGCAGGTGCAGGCGAATGGTTGGGTACGGCAATCATCGCAGTTGGGCTTGTCGAACACCAGAAATTCGGCGTGCGGGCCCAGCGGCCCCCAGCGGCCGGGGTGCATGGGCCGGATGGGCGGGTACAGGCCCAGCGCATGGCGGCCCAGCGCGGCGGCCAGGTGCAGTGGGCCGGTGCTGCCGGCCACCAGGCCATCGGCGGCGGCAATGAAGGCGAGAAACTGCGGCAAGCTAAGCTGGCCGGTGAGGTCGGCAGCGAGGTGGGTGGCGTGCTGGGTTAACCAGTCGGCCAGCTCCTCCCCTTCGGCCGCCGTGCCGGTGATGAATACGCGGTGGCCGGCCTGGTGTACCAAGCGGGCGAGCTGGCCGAAGTTGGCGAGGCCCCACTCGCGGGCGCTGCCCCGGCTGCGCGGGTGCAAAATGATGTTGAGCTGACCGGGCTGCCGCTGCCCAAGCAGCAACTGGTGCTGAGGCAGCAGCAGCTCGGCAGCCTCCAGGCGCACTAAGGCAGCTATTTCGGCCAGCGAAATTTCCGGGCCAGTGACCAGCGGCTGAAGCAGCTTCAGGTTCAGCTGGGCTTCGTGCAGGGGCGAGTGGCGGCGGCTGAGGGCCACCAGCCGGTTGCAGCTGAGCCAGTGCTGCCAGCGGTTGCGGGTGCCGATGCGGACGGGAATTAGGGCCTTCTGGGCCAGGCGGGCCAGGGTTTTGTTGGGGAAAACGTGGACGATGGCAGCCGCCCCGTAAGCCCGCAACGTGGCTACCTGCGCGGCTTCGGATTGCTTGAGCAGGTCGTCGAGATTCAGAAAATCATCAACCCACGGGCAGGCGGCGGCCACCGGCGCGGTGTAGGTGCGGCCAATGAGCACGACCCGGCAGCCAGGAAACTGCTGCTTGAGCCGGCCGGCCACTGGCAGGGTCAGCACCACATCGCCGATGGCATCGGGGCGCGACACGAAGTAAGTGGGGCGGGTTTCCGGGCTCATGCTTCGGCGCGTTCGGTGCGGGTTTTCAGCTTGGCGAATTTCAGAAACACGCCCCAGGCTGAGATGCCAGCAATGCACAGACCCGCGAAACCGTCGAGCACGCCCAACCGGAACACATAGCCGTGGGTGAATTTCCAGAGCGGTTTGAGCAGCAGGTGGAACGCGGTGACGTCGGTTCTGCCGCGCAGGGCCAGCTCTTGGGCGGTGATGCTGGTAAACTTGTTAAGCTGGCTAACGTGCTGCGCGATGGAGTGGTAGCTGTAATGCAGCGCATCGCCGGCGAGCTGGCCGGTGGTTTTGCCGGGCTGCACCTCGTAGCGCTCGTGCAGGAGCAAGCCGGTCCAGCGGCCCAGGCGGCGGTCGTAGAGGCGCAGCTTGCGGTCGGGGTACCAGCCACCGTAGCGCACCCAGTGCCCGCAGTAGTTGGTGAGGCGGGCCAGCGAATAGGCCGCGTGCTGCCAATCCTGCTTCACGGCGCGGATGGATTCGCGCAGCTCATCGGTCAGCACCTCATCAGCATCGAGCTGGAGCACATGGTCGAATTCGGCCTGGGCGGTGGCGTAGTTTTTCTGCTCGACGTAGCCAGCGAAGGCGTGCCGAATGACGCGGACACCATGCTGGCGGCAGATTTCCACGGTGTTATCGGTCGAGAAGGAATCGACCACCACCACGTCGTCGGCCACGTTGCCCAGCGCTTGCAGGCAGCGGGTAATGTTGGCCGCTTCGTTGAAGGTGATGATGACGACGGAGAGGGAGACCACGCGGGAAAAGCCGGCTAAAAGGCCAGCTGCGGGCAAAGGTAAGCGGGCGGCCGGGCCAGTTGCCTGGGCATACTTTTCAGCGGCCTTTTCGGATTTGCCGTAGCCAAAGAGCGGGTTGGGCCGTATGGCAAGCCGCACTCCGTGCGTAACTTGCGCCCAAATTCGTTTTCCCACACATGAAAAAAATGCTTCTTTCCGGCCTGCTGGCCGCTACTTTGCTTTCGCTTACGCTCACCTCGTGCGGCCCCTCGGTAACGGAGGGCGACGATGACGTGGCCACCACCACCCTGCCGCCCCTGCCCGCCGCCCCCGACACCACCAAGGGTGCCAAGCAGCCCGAGCAGATGCGCGAGCTGAACTCGGTGAATGCTACGGAGGATATCAAGAAAATGCAGCCGCAAATGTGACCACGGATTGGCTCGGATTTTAGCGAATTTCACGGATTTTGTGAAAGGCGCGAAATGAGTCTTTTGTGGTTTTTGCTGACTCCTAATTTGTTGGGCCGTTGCTGCTGATGCGGTGGCGGCCCAATTGCATTATCGTACCGCCATTTTTTTCTTCTGCTATGGAAAACAACATTGTGCTGCGCCGGGGCGTGGAGGCCGATTTGCCGCAGGTGCTGAACCTGATTAAAGAGTTGGCCGTGTATGAGAAGGCCCCGGACGCGGTGACCAATACGCTGGCGGCCATGCAGCGCGATGGGTTCGGGCCCGCGCCCATCTTCAGCTTTTTTGTACTGGAGAACGAGGCGGCCGAGATTATTGGCCTGGCGCTGTTCTACGCGGCTTATTCGACCTGGAAGGGCCGGATGCTGTACCTCGAAGACCTGGTGGTGACGGAGGCGGCCCGGCGCGGCGGCTTCGGCCGGCTGCTGTTTGATGCGGTGGTGGCCGAAGCCCGCGCCACTGGGGCCGTGCGCATGAAATGGCAGGTACTGGACTGGAACGAGCCCGCCATTAGCTTCTATAAAAAGCTGGGAGCCAACATCGAAAGCGAGTGGCTGAACGGCAACCTGGACACCGACCAGCTGGCGCGCTACGAGGTGGCCCCGACGGCAATGGCGGCGGCAACGCTGGAAATCAGCAATAGCTTGTAGCTGTAGATTAGGGCATTTGCCAGGCAACGAGCCGCTCAGTTACTGCCGCACAAATTTCTGGTTGCCGGCCTGGCCTTGCGCGTCCTGCCAATGCAGCACGTAGAGGCCGGGCTTCAGGCCAGCCACGCTGAGGGTGAGCACGCTGAGGCCGGCGGGGGCACTGAGGGTGAGGCCGCGCACGTAACGGCCCAGGGCATCGGTGAA
>JAYULN010000390.1:0-4226 GCA_043763525.1 Hymenobacter sp. | reverse complement strand
TTCGCGTCCCCGTGCCGTTCGGGTGGCTTGACTGGCGCGGGGACGCGAACGACACCGTTCGCGCTACAACCTGCCGCGTAACAGCAGTAAACAGCTTCAGCGGCCGGCTGGCCCCAGCACATTAACGGGCACGGCATTGCCTTTTTGGCGCAGCAGCCACTCAATGGCCAGGTCGCGGTCGTCGAATAGCTCAATGGCCATTTGGGGACTAATGGCCCCCACAAACTCCTGGGTCACGAAACGGTTGGTCCGGTCTGGCGAAAACACGTAGGCCATGGCCCTTATGCCCTTTTCCAGGGCCTGGGGCAGCCATTCGTAATGCAGCCAGGGTAGGGCATCGCTCCAGTCGCCGCCGGTGTCGCTTTTGTCGTTCAGAATAAGCGAGTAGTCAAAATCAGCGGCCCATAGCGAGCCCTGCGATACTCCTCTTATTACCTCGGCCGCCGTGAGATGGCCGTGCCAACGCACGTACACCAGCTCGTCGTTGGGGTAAAACAGATAATCCGCTAAAGTTGCCCCGTAGGCATCCTGGAGGGTGAAGGGATGGGTGGCGGGGCCAATGAGCATGCGGTAAAGAAACGAGAAAAGTAAAAGATTTCAAATATAATGATTGGCTTATAGAAGCGATGAAATGAAGTGGTGCTGCTACCTTTGAGATTCTTCATTTCTCTCGTCTTTTTCGTTCGTAGCGCATGCACATTGCCATCGTCGGCAACATTGGGGCTGGTAAAACCACGCTGGCCCATAAGTTGGCCCAGCACTTCCGCTGGGAAGTGTTTTTGGAAGATGTGGAAGACAATCCTTACCTCAAGGATTTTTACCACGACATGCCCCGCTGGGCCTTCCACCTCCAGGTGTATTTCCTCAACGGTCGCTTTCGCCAGACCCAGCGTATCAAGGAGCTGCAAAAGGCCGGCAAGGGTATTATTCAGGACCGCACCATCTACGAGGATGCCCACATTTTCGCGGCCAACCTGCACGAATCGGGCCTGCTCGAAACCCGCGACTACAACAACTATTACGCGTTGTTCGAGTCGATGATTGACCAGGTGGCCCCGCCCGATTTGGTGCTCTACCTGCGTGCCGACCTGCCCAAGCTCATCAGCCAGATTGAGAAGCGCGGCCGCGACTACGAGAACACCATCAGTATCGAATACCTCAAAAACCTCAACGAGCACTACGAGAAGTGGATAACCGGCTACAGCGCCGGCCGCCACCTCATCGTCGACGTGAGCGAACTCGACTACGTGCGCAACCCCGAAGACCTGGGCACCATCATCGACAAGATAAATAATACCCTGTTCGGTCTGTTTTAGGCAGGAGCTAGACCTTTGGAAAGGCCTCGTTGAGAAAGTCGACCAGCGGCCGGGCGGCGGCAATGGCGTTACCAATTTGGGCCACGAAATCGGGAGCCAGTACCTCGGCATCGGGATAAAACCGGTTCACGCCGAACGATTTGAGGCGTAGCCACGCCAAATCGGGGTCGGTGGCGGCATAGCCACGGGGCGGCCGGCTTAGCTGGGGCCCCGTGGTGTCGAGGCCTGCGGGGAAGTAGCGCAACAGCGTCGGGGCCTGCCGCTGCCGATGAAACCCGGCACCATTGTAATGAATTTCCTGGCGGATGGCAGCCAGCATTTCGGGAGTGGGGCGGAAGGTGCCCGCCCCCAGCCAGCTATGCCCGTCGGGCTGAATGGCCAGGTAGTAGCCAGCGCGGGGTGCGTGCCGGCCGCCGCGCTTCAGGCCGGCCCCCATGCGGCGCTTGTAGGGCTCGGGGTTGCGCTGGGCGCGGTCGTTCTTGTGCAGCCGGAATAGTACATCGGCGGTGGTAAGGTTGGCCAGGTCGGGGTCGGTGGCAGCGGTCTGGGCCAGCACCTGGCGCACCAGCTCGGTGCAGGCGGCGCGGGCGCGCTGGTAGTCGGGGCGGTGGGCCGCCATCCAGGCAGTGTTGTTGTTGGCCGCCAATTGGGCCAAAAAGCGCAGCAAAAAGTCGAGGTCCATGCAAAGAGCCCCGCCAGTAGGGCCGGGCCCGGCAAAACGTGCGCTTTGCCGCCCAGGTTGTCGGGTTTTTTACGAGGCTGCTACTTGCGGCTGAGCACCGTGATGGCATCGCCCACGCGCAGGCGGCCCGCGCCGGGGCCGGTCACGTTCTGGCCAAACAAGGTGCTATTTTCAACCTGGCGGTAGGTGGCCAGGGTGCGCAGCGGCTCGGCCCCCGGGCTTTTGGTGGCCGTCTGCTGGTCGATGGTCGTGAGCACGCACCGGCCGCAGCCCCGCACCGCCCGAAAGGGCACGTTGCCAATGGCGAACTGCTCCCACTGGTCGTCCTCATACGCCTTGCCACCCCCAAACACCAGGTTGGGGCGGAAGCGGTTCATGGGCACGGGCTGGGGCAGGCGGGTGTTCAAATCGGCCAGCGCAGCCTCGCCAATCAGCAGAAAGGGGTAGCCGTCGGCAAAGCTCACCAGCTGGCCTTCGGGGTTGAGGGCGGGCTCCACGTCGCGGCGTACCATGTCGGACATGTACACCAGCCGGCAGGGGTGGCCCAGGGCTTCGGCCAGCCACGCGTCGGCTTCCGGGGTGCCGCGCCAGGCCCACAGAATATCGTCCCACACCGTCACAAAAAGCGTGCGCTCGGGCGTGGCCTCGAAGGGAATGAACAGGGGCAGCAAGTTGGGCCGCAGGCGGTGCGTAATCAGGAAGCCGTTGTAGGCCGGGGCCACCGCCAGTAGGGCCAGCTCGGGCTGCTGCCGCTGCGTCATGAAACGGTTGCGCTCGTCTACGAGCAGCCAGCGGCGGTCGTGTCGCAAGCCCTGGGGCGTAACATCAGCCGCCGGTACGGCATAGCCTCCCAACGATTTTACAGGGTACAAATACAGGCCGGTGAGGGTGAGAGTAGTCGCCATGCCGCAAAAGTACCAGTCTGGTGGTGGAGTGGTGGAGTGGTGGGGTGGTGGGTTTTGTGTTCTTGCCGCGTGAATCGCGCAAAAGGAACTGCCAGCCCACCACTCCGCTAATCCACCACTCACCACCCCACTACTCCACCACCAACAAGTCGGCGGCGCGCACGAAAGCTTCCCGCTGCTGCCACTGCACCCGATACCAAATATCCTGTTGGCCCAGTACCGGCAGCCGGTCGCCTAGGGCGGCCGTGCTTAGCCAGGCGGCTCCGGCTCCGGGGCCAGCCATCAGGGCCGCGCCGGGGCGGGCCACCAGCCCCGCCGGTTTGGGCTGCAAGTAATGCAGATAGCCTGCCGACAGGCCTAAGTAGGCCGCATAACCCAGCCAGGCCCCGCGCTGCCCCCGCCGCCACAGCAGCCAGATGGCGGCCACCACCGCGCCGCCCAGCAGGGCTTCCAAACCGGGGTAATAGTAGCGCTGCGCCTGCACCCGCAGCTCCTGCTGCCAGGTGGCCGGGTAGCCCACCAACTGGTGCTGGGCCGCCAACGCGGCCAATTGCCGCCAGGTACGCACCTGGGGCTGCCGGGCCTGGGCCAGGCTGAGGTACAGCAGTGCCGCCGGGTATTGCCCCAGCTGCTGCTGGGCGTAGGCCATTTTCAACAATAATTCGGGTGAGGCCCGGCGATTTCGCCAAATTTGTTGCCGGTAGGCGGGCACTGCTGCCGCGTATTGCCCCGCCGCAAAGAGCGAATCGCCCGGCCGCAGACCTTTAGTCGGGACGGATGTCGAAATTGTTGCTATTTTTTTTGTGGGCGCATTTTCACCCAAAGCCCAGAGAGGCAGTAGGATTAATCCGAGCAATATGGGCCGCATCGATAAATAAGAGACTTTTTTTTGCGCCAAGGTTGTGTAGTTCGGGAGGTCGTGGTACTTTTGTGCCACCAAAGAAGGAAACGCCCTTCTAAGGTGCAAGGTACCGATTCTGTAGCTCAGCTGGTAGAGCAGTACACTTTTAATGTACGGGTCCTGGGTTCGAATCCCAGCGGGATCACCGCTTGGCTAGCATAGCCGAAACAAAAAGCCTCAAATCGTACGATTTGGGGCTTTTTGTTTTTCCACGAAGTGGGGCTCCTGGCCTGGAGAGGGGACGAGTGCTGCGGTAGCGGACAGGGGCAACTGATTGCCGGTTCGCCGGTTTACGCCATGTTATACTCGTCGCGAAATGAAAGGCGAATAAAGGCTTAAAATTGTGCTATGGACGTCAGGCTTTCGGATACGGAGCGGCAGTTGCTGCGGCAAGCGGAATGCGCCTGCCGGGGGAAGACGGG
>JAYULN010000389.1:0-10545 GCA_043763525.1 Hymenobacter sp. | reverse complement strand
GTAGCCAGTATTAAGCAGTCAGTAGTCAGACATCAAAGTGCTGTCAATCAAGATTTAACATTGGGTCTTACTACCGAATACTTATGTCCGACTACTTAGCTCAATGAATGAATGAATGAATGAATGAATGAATGGATGAATAGGCAAATGGGGGAATGCTGATTTCACCGTTTGCCTCCGGAACTCATTCACCCATTCGCTCATTCACCCATTCACTCATTGGCTTGTGAAATATCTCCCCCGTCTGCTTGGTCTTGGATTGTTGGGCCTGCTGACGGCGCTGTTGGTGATATCGTGCGAAAGCACCAAGCCCGCCACCAACGAGTTTGGCAGCCCCAACCGCCTCAAGGGTGAGGTGATTGCGGTGCCGGAAAGCCGGCAAATCGTGCATTTCACCGACAGCACCACTGAGTACCGCACCCCGCGCAGCGTGCTGGCCAAGGCCTTTATCCGGCAGTTTGGCGATGGCACGGTGGTCGATAAAGTGCAGGTGCGCAAAGCCCCCGTGGGGGCCAACGAGCCCACCAACTACTTTCTCATTGGCATGGGCCTGCGCAATGGCACGTTCCGGGCCATGGCCCTGCCCCTCACCGGCGGCGGCGACAATACCTTCTACCTCAGCCCCACCGCCGAGCGCTACACCATCACCAGCATCGGCTGCACGGCGTGTTTCTTCAATTTTGAAAGCGGCCGCATCGTGGGCACCAACTGCGCCGAAAGCACCGCCGGCAGCCACTGCGACCTCAAAGTAGATATCAACAACTCCCTGTTTTCCATCGCCCGATGACTACCCGTAACAAATGGCTGCTCCGGGCCGCCCTCACCGCCCTGGCCCTGCTCATCACCACCGACCGCAAGCGCCCCCCCGCGCCCTCATCACCAAAAAAGCCCGCTGCGTAGCGGGCTTTTTTGGTTTCAGCTCTGATTATTTCGACCCTGACGCGGCAAAGGCAAAGTCCCGGATTCGGTTCGCCAGCAGCATGATATCCACTCGCTCCAGCGGGTGCGGGGTGTTGGGCAGTACCTCGTGGCGCGCCTGCGGCAGCTGGGCCGCCAGCGCCTGGCCGGCCGCGCTGCCGGCGGTATGGTCGGCATCGCCCACCAGCACTTGCACGGGCACGACCAGGGTGGCCAGGCTGGCAGCGGGGAAGAGTGGCACGCGCCCGGCGGCCAGCATCAGCGCGGCGGTGGCGCGCACTACGGCTAAAATATTAGGCTTTGCCACCGGCGGGCAAGTGCCGGGCACTGGCAGCGGCGACACCGTGGCCGCGATACTCACGCCGGGCGAAGTGGTGATGAACAAGGCCAGCAAGGCGTACGCGCCGTTGCTTTCCGTCCTTAATGCCAGCTACGGCGGGGCCGCTTTCGCGTCGAGCCAGCAAGCCCGGCCGGCCGATGGCGGGCTCGCGGCCCGGCAAGCCGGCGCGGGCCTGTTCCCCTCGGCCGCTGAAATTGGGGCCGCCGTGGCGGCCGCCGTGCCGGACTCGATTAGCGTGCGGGCCATCAATCAGGCGCAGGGCCGCTCGGCGCGGGTACGGGCGCTTACCTCACTAGGCTAGCCGTGCCGGACGGGCCGACGATGAAGCGGGCGCTATCCAGCACCAGGCCGCCGAGCTTGTTCTTGGCGCGGAACGCGTGCGTGAACGTCGTTCCGACAATGGCCATGCTGTCTTTGGCGGCGTAGGCGTGCAGGGCGGCCATGCGGTCGCGCTCCTGTCGGTCGGGGCTCTGCGCCATGTAGAGCAGGGCCAGCGCCACCGAATCACCCCGCGTCAGGGGCGCGGCCGCGCCCCAGCGCACCGGCTGGTAGCTGGCCGGGTCGTCGAGCGTCTTGTGCAGGTAGGCCGATACGGCGGCTTGCGGGGGCGTGAGGGAGGGCGACGAGGAACAGGCCCCTGCCAGGGGCAGCAGGCAAAAGAGAAGGAAGTGTTTTATGGCCGCGAAGTCACTACATCCGCAGCTTATCGGCCGTGCCGGGGGCCTGCACGAACTCCTGACGAATGTCGCCCCGCGCCCGTGCGATGAGCACCGGGGCGGCGGCGGCCGATTTGGAGCCGCCGTAGTAGTGGGCTTCCCGGTCGTAGAAGTCGGCCACGTCCTCGGGCACCGTCACCTTAATCACCCTCATGCCAGCCGGGGTGCGGCTCCTGCGTTTCTCAATGCTCATATGGCGGGCGGGGGTGCCGACCCGCGTTGGCCCGCATTGGCCCGCGTTGGTCCGCGCTATAGCTACAAATGTAGCACAAGCGGAGCTTTGTTGTGTCCCGTGAAATACTGTATTTCAGGCCGGTGCGGGCGCCACGCCCGGAACCGGGTTGCTATACCTAATTAGCAGTAATGCCCCGCCTCGAAGCTCATATTTATTTTCTCGATAGTATCGGCCAGAGCGCCTGGTTTCGGCAGCGGCCGATTCCGACGACCAATCCAGCTTGGTGCCCAGCGTGGTGAGGCTGGCAAACCGCGCCGGTGCTTGCCGGGCCGCCAGCAGCGCCGCATAGCCGCCCATGCTGTAACCGAACACGTGGGCCGGCGCGGTTTCCTGCGCGGTCAAAACGCCAATACTTCTTCCGCAAAATGCGGCAGCGTGAAGGTTTCCGCCAGCACTTCCCGGCCGCCGTGGCCCGCGAAGGCCAGGGTTTTCACCGTGAATTCGGGGGCTAGCGCCTCGGCCAGCGGAGCCAGGGTTGCCGGGCTGCCCAAAGCCCCGTGCAGCAGCAAAATGGTCGGCAAGGCCATTTAGTCGGCGATTTCGGCTGCCAGCGCCGTCAAGTCCATTCCGTCGAACGTGCCCGACGACATGAGCAGCAGGTTAGTATTGCCCCACTGCTGGCTTCTTAAAAATGCGGCCAGCTCAGCGCTGTCAGTAATCACCCGAATGTCGGGCCGCTGAAAGGCTTCGGCCACCGTGGCGGCGGCCAGCGGCGGCAGGCGCTTGTGGGCCAGCACGTGGGGATTGAAGTAGACCACGGCCACATCGGGCGCGTCGAAGCAGTGCGCGTACTGCGGCAGGAAGTCGGGGTTGAGGCTGCTGAAAGTGTGCAGCTCCAGGCAGGCCACCAGCCGGCGCAGGGGGAACTGCTGTTGAAGGGCCGTGGCGGTGGCTTTGAGCTTGCTGGGCGCGTGGGCGAAATCCTTGTACACCACGGAGGTAGCGCCTTCTTTCAGCAGTTCCAGCCGCCGCGCCGCGCCGGGAAACGAGGCCACCGCCTTGAAGAAATCCTTGCCCTTGATGCCGAGCTGCTTGCACACTTCTTTGGCCGCCGAAATGTTGCGCAGGTTGTGCTCGCCAAACACCTGCACGGGCACTTCCTCGTCCTTCTTATTGAGCAGAAAGGTTTTACCGTCGCGGATGACGTGCTCGTGCGGCCCGTAGCCGATGTAGGTTACGTCGGGGTTGGTGGGCACGGCGATAAGCTGAGTTTGCTCGTCGTCGCGGTCGTAGATGAGCACGCCGGCCTTGGGCGTCATATCAGCGAAGATGCGGAACTGCTCGCGGTAGATTTCCTCGGTCGGAAACACGTTGATGTGGTCCCAGCTGATGCCCGAAATCACGCCGATGTGGTGCTGGTAGAGGTGGAACTTGGGCCGCCGGTCCACGGGCGACGACAGGTACTCATCGCCTTCGATGATGATAACCGGCGCGTCGTCGGTGAGCTGCACCATCAAATCGAAACCCGCCAGCTGCGCCCCCACCGCGTAGTCGAACTTGCGCCCGTGGTAGCGCAGCACGTGCAGAATGCAGGCCGTGATGCTGGTTTTGCCGTGCGAGCCGCCGATAACGATGCGCTGCTTATCGCGGCTGGCCTCGTAGATGTACTCGGGGAAAGAGTAGATTTTCAGGCCCAGCTCCTGGGCACGCAGCAGCTCGGGGTTGTCGGGGCGGGCGTGCATACCCACAATCACAGCCGACAGGTCGGGGGTGATGCGGACCGGGTTCCAGCCTTCGTGGTCGGGCAACAGGCCAGCGGCGGACAGGCGGCCCCGGGCAGGCTCAAAAATCTCGTCGTCGGAGCCCGTGACGGTGGCCCCGCGCCGGTGCAGGGCCAAGGCCAGGTTGTGCATGATGCTGCCGCCCACGGCAATTAAGTGGACGTTTTCTGGATGCTGGATGCTGGTTGTTTGTTCCAAGGGAGTTGGGGCGCGGCGCGGCTGGTGCTTGGCTGCTGGTTTGCCAGCCCTTGCGCTATCGGGTTGCAACGGGGCTCCGTTGAGCAACAACCAGCAACAAGCCACCGGAAACCAGGAACCGTTTAAATTAGGCCGCGAAAGTACAAAGCCCCGGCCGCCGTCGCCGCTGCATAGCCAAAAGAATCGACTTTGCCGCCCAATCTTTTCTCCGTTGCCGGGGTTAGCTTTGTGTATATCGGGGGCTGTCCGGTTTTTAATCAATTACCGGGCCCCCGCTTCCTGTTCCTTCAATACCCTCGTTACCCCCATGCAAGACCAGATGGACGACCGCCTGAAACAATCCGCTGCCCGCGCAAAAGCGGCCTGGAGCAATCGGGGCGGTTCGGTGGTCCCTTCCAATGCCGGCGCGGCGGGCAAGCTGCCGCCCCAGGCTCCCGAGCTGGAAATGGCCGTACTCGGGGCCCTGATGCTGGAAAAAGATGCCCTCACCTCGGTGATTGACCTACTCAAGCCCGAGAGCTTTTACAAGGACAGCCACCAGCGGATTTACCGCGCCATCATCCGGCTGTTCGATAAATCGGAGCCCATCGACCAGCTCACCGTGGTGCATGAGCTGCGCGAAATGGGCGAGCTCGAAGCCTGCGGCGGCCCCTTCTACGTGGCCAACCTTACGCTGAAAGTAAACTCGGCCGCCAACGTCGAATACCACGCCCGCATCATCACCGAAACCTCCATCAAGCGCGAGCTGATTCGGATTTCGAGTGAGATTCAGCGCGATGCCTACGAGGATACCACCGACGTCTTCAAGCTGCTCGACGACACCGAATCGGCCCTGTTCGAAGTGTCGGAATCGAATATCCGCAAGAACTTCGACGACATGCGCTCGCTGATGGGCAAGGCCATCAAGGAGCTCGAAGAGAAGAAAAACCAGAAGGACGGCTTGACCGGCGTACCCACCGGCTTTACGGCCCTGGACCGCGTCACCAGCGGCTGGCAACCTTCTGACCTGGTGATTATTGCGGCCCGGCCCGGCATGGGCAAGTGCCTGGGCAAGGGCACGAAGGTGCTGATGTTTGACGGCGACCTGCGCAACGTGGAAGACGTGCAGGCCGGCGAGCTGCTGATGGGTGACGACTCGACCCCGCGCCGGGTGCTGAGCATAGCACGCGGCCGCGAAAACATGTACTGGGTGCGCCAGAACAAAGGCGACGACTACCGCGTGAACGAGAGCCACATTCTCTCCCTCAAACGCAGTCGCAACGAAGGCCCGCACCCCCACGGCGACGTGCTGAACATCACCGTGAAGGACTGGCTGGCCAAAGGCCCGAAATTCCGCTCGAACTACAAAGGCTATAAAGTGCCGGTAGAGTTTGAGGCGCAGGAGTTGCCCGTGGACCCGTATTTTTTGGGTGTGTGGCTCGGCGATGGGGCCAGCAGCAACTGCCGCATCACCGGGCAGGACCTGGAAATCATTGATTACCTGCACGAATATGCCGCCACGCTAAACATGCAGGTAACCGTGGGCGTGGTGGCCGACCGCTGCAACAGCCATGGCATTACCAAGAGCCGTCAGGGTGGCAACATCGCCGAATACTCGTTGCAAGACGAGCTGCGGCAGTTGGGCGTGCTGGGCGACAAGCACATTCCGCGCGCCTACGCCATCAACTCGACCGAGAACCGCTTGCGTCTGCTGGCCGGCCTGATTGACAGCGACGGCCACCTCGACCCGGTTTCCAACGGCTACGAAATCACGCAGAAAAACCAGCGCCTGGCCCGGCAAATCAAGTTTCTGGGCGACTCACTGGGTTTCCGCACCTCGCTCACGAAGAAACGGGCTACCATTTCCAGCATCGGCTACGAGTGCGAAGTGTGGCGCGTGCGCCTCTACGGCGACATCAACCGCGTGCCGGTGCGCGTGGCCCGCAAGCAGGCCCAGCCCTGGACCTCGCCCGTCGACTGGCGGCAAACGGGCATCACCGTGGAGTTCGACACCGTGGACGACTACTACGGTTTCGAGATTGACGGCAACCGCCTGTTCCTGCTCCAGGACATGACCGTGACGCACAACACGGCCTTCGTGGTGTCGGCCATGCGCAACGCGGCCGTGGAGTTCAAGCGGCCGGTAGCTATTTTTTCGCTGGAAATGTCCTCGCTGCAGCTGGTCAATCGTCTGATTTCGGCCGAGGCGGAATTGGACTCTGACAAAATCAAGAAGGGCACGCTGGCCGACCACGAGTGGCAGCAGCTCAACCACAAGATTACCGACCTCTCAGCCGCGCCGATTTACATCGACGACACGCCCGCCCTCAGCATCCGCGAGCTGCGCACCAAGTGCCGCCGCCTGCGCTCGCAGAAGGACGTGCAGCTGATTATCGTCGACTATTTGCAGCTGATGAGCGGCAACACCGACGGCCGGGGCGGCAACCGCGAGCAGGAAATCGCCAGCATCTCGCGGGCCCTCAAGGGCATTGCCAAGGAGCTGAACGTGCCCGTACTGGCGCTATCGCAGCTTTCGCGCTCGGTCGAAACCCGGGGCGGCGAGAAGCGCCCGCAGCTGAGTGACCTTCGTGAATCGGGCTCCATCGAGCAGGATGCCGACATGGTCATCTTCCTCTACCGCCCCGAGTACTACGGCCTCGACCAGGATGCCGAGGGCAACTCAACCCAGGGCGTGGGCGAAGTCATCATCGCCAAGCACCGGAACGGCTCGCTCGAAACCGTGCAGCTCAAGTTCATCGGCCGCTTCACCAAGTTTGCCGACCTCGACGGCGAAGGCGCGTTTGACACCAACGGCTACCAGCCCATGGGCCTGCCCGCCAGCACTTTCGACAGCGAGCCCAGCGGCTTCGCGCCGAACACCATTCGCCTGGGCTCGAAAATTAACGAGTCGCCGGTAGCCTTCCCCAAAGGCAACATCAACAAGCACGAAGACCCACCTTTTTAGGGATTAAAAATTGAGAATTAAAAATTAAAAATGGGTTTCGTCAGCACTGCCTGAAGTGACCCATTTCTAATTTTTAATTCTTCGTATCTGCATGTCAACTACTCTTGTTCTGCTCGGCTTATTCGCCTTCCTGGCGGGCTTTATCGATTCAATCGTGGGCGGCGGCGGGCTGATTCAACTGCCGGCCATGTTGCTGCTGCTGCCGGGGGTGCCGGTGCCCACCATTTTTGGCACTGGCAAAATATCGAGCCTGGCGGGCACGCTGGCCGCTTTGCGTCGCTACCTGAGCGGCCCCGAGAAGCTGGAGATTCGCTGGCGCACGGTGGCCCTCACGGCGCTGGTGGCGGGTGGGTTTGCGCTGCTGGGCTCGCGGGCCGTGAGCCACCTGCACAAGGAGGCCGTGCGGCCGCTGGTGCTGGGCCTGCTCGTGCTGATGGCCGTGTACACCTTCTGGCGCAAAGACTTCGGCAGCCTGCACGCGCCGCGACTACACGGCCGCCGCGAGCTAATTACGGGGATTTTGCTGGGCGCGACGCTGGGGTTTTACGACGGTTTTTTTGGGCCGGGCACGGGTAGTTTGCTGCTATTTGCCTTTGTGGGGCTATTTGGCTATGATTTTATCGCGGCCTCGGCCTCAGCCAAGCTGGTGAATGTGGCGACCAACGTGGCCAGCCTGTTTTACTTCGCCAGCACCGGGCAGGTGCTTTATAAGGTGGCGCTGCCCATGGCGGCTTGCAATATGCTGGGCTCGACTTTGGGGGCGCGGCTGGCGCAGCAGAAGGGCACGGGCTTCGTGCGGGTGCTGTTTTTGGGCGTAGTCAGCGCGTTTGTTTTAAAGCTGGGCTGGGATGCTTTCGGCGCGTAGCGTGGAATTTGGCTGCTCTGCTTTTACAGCTTGTAGCCCAGCGTGGCCAAGAACGTGCGGGGGGCGATGGGGGTTCACGCTGTTGTCGTCGTGCAGGTTACAGCTCAGCTCGTTCAGCAGGTTGGCCATTTTGAAGCGTACCGGGAACCGGTCGCAGGCGTAGCCCAGCGAGGCATCGAAGAGAAAGTAGTTGGGCACGGCGATAAGCTTGTTGGCATCGACGGTGGGGTTGCCGTCTTTGTCGAATAGCAGGCGCGGATTGCGGCCGGCGAGGCGGTCGCCCACGTAGTAGCCGGTAGCGCCGGCGCTCAGGCCGCGCAGAATCGGGTTGTTAGCGAAGATGTTACTGAACTGCTGTTACGCGGCAGGTTGTAGCGCGAACGGTGTCGGTCGCGTCCCCGCGCCAGTAAAGCCGCCTGAACGGCACGGGGACGCGACCGACAAAGTTCGCGCTACACCTGCTGAGCGTGGACCTGGATGGCAACGTGAGCTTGCGGACGCGAACTACAAAGTTCGCGCTACACCCCCAGCGGCGCTTAAACCAAGGCCCGGCGTAACAGCAGTTACTGAAGGAGTAGAACAGGCTCAGGTTGGCAGTGTGGGCAGGGTTGTAGCGCAGGCGGCTGCCATCGGCGTAGAGGGTGCTGCGGGTTAGGCCGTGTGGTTGTAGCTGTAGCCGGCAACGAGCGAGATGCCGTTCATGGGCCGGCTCTGCACGTCTACTTCCACGCCTTTGCTGGTAACCTGGCCGGCCAGCTCCTGAGCGTTGGGCAGGCTCTTGTTGTAGTCGAATTTGGGGTTGCTGAGGTTGCCGGCAAGGTACTGCTGAATCACCTGGGCCTGGTTATTATTCACGATTTTGTAGGCTGTCACGTTGGCCGACAGTGCTCCTTTTAGCAGGTCATTTTTGATGCCCACTTCGTACTGGTCAATCAGCGACGGCGGCAGGCTACCGCCTTGGTTATCAGTCACGGTATTGGCCTGCGGCGCGAAAGAATTAGCATACGAAGCGAAAGTGGCCGTGGTCTTCACGGGCTGGTACACCAGGCCCAGACGCGGCGAAAATGCCTGGTCGTAGCGGCGATTTTCCTTGACCGTGGCCGGCGTGGTGGCGGGCAGCGCGAGGGCCGGGTAAGTGGACACGTCGCTGGGGGTTTCCTGGTAGCTCCAAGGCCGGCCGGCCAGCAGCTTCACGTTGCCGAGCAAGCTGATGAGGTCCTGGGCGTAGAAACCGGCGCGGCGGGTGTTGCCCAGCGTGCGGGTGTTGTAGCGCAGGGCCTCGTAGCCGCTCGCGCTGCCTTTTGGCATGCCCAGCACCCAGCTGGTATTCAGGATTTTGACCGAATCATACGCCTGTATGATGTAGGCCAGGGCGTTGGTGTTGTACTGGTCGGCATCGGCCCCAATCAGCAGCGTGTGGCCAATGCGGCCGGTACGGAAAGTGCCCGTCAGGTCAACCTGGGCGAGGTAGTAATTCTCGGCGGTTTCGGTGCGTTGCAGGCTGCGGAGCCAGTTTCCGTAGCTGCGGCCGGGCTTGATGACGTTGGCCGTGGGCCGGCTGGCGCTGCGCAGCTCGTTGTCGTGGCGCTGAAACGCGCCCACCGCCCGCACCTGCCAGGCGCTCTGGCCCACCGCACCGTACACGTTAAACTGCGGCTTCACGAAGCCGAAGCTGCCCACCCGCAGCCCCACCGAGCCGCCGCGCTCGAACTGCGGCTTCCTGGTTACCAGGTTCAGAGTGCCGCCCGCCGCCACGTTGCCGTAGAGGATGGCCGCACTCTGCCCTTCAGCACCTCCAGGCGCTCCAGCGAGCTTACTTCGGGCATGATGCCGTTGTTGAAGCGCACCCCGTTTTTGAAGGTATTGGCGCTGGTGTAAGCAAAGCCCCGGCTGGCAATTTCCTCCTGCGCGCCGCCAGTAGTGCCCATTACGTACACGCCGCTCACGTTGGCCAGCACGTCGCTCAGGCGCAGGGTTTGCTGCTGCTCCAACACGGCGCGCTCGATGGTGAGGCTGCTCTGCGGGTTGTCGTGGGGCGCAATGGGCATTTTGCCCACACTCACGACCCGCTGGTTCAGGCTTTTGGTGCCGGTCACGGTTGCTTCGGTCAGCTGCTGCTCGCCACGAGCCAGGGTGAGGGGCGGCAAGGCTACCGTTTGACCGGGCTGCACTTCCACGATAACTTCCTGATAAACATAGCTCAAGTTACTCACCACCAGCACCTGCCAGCACCTCGACACTTTCAGCTCGAAGCGGCCGTCGGCACTGGGCGTGGTGCCGCGTGCCGTGCCTTTCACCCGCACCGAAGCCTGGTCGGCGGGCAGCCCGTCGGCCAGAGTCACGCGGCCAATAATGCTGCCCATACTGCTGTGCCGCTCCTGATGCCGGTGTGACGAGTTGGTTTGCGCCTGCCCGGCAAGGGGCTCTAAGCTGGCGGTAAGCTGGGCGGAGAGGAAAAAGTGACGCATAAACCTTATTTATAATGATTCAGAACAGAGTGCAAAGGCGCTGAAGCTGTTTAGAAAGTCGGGCAAAATAAAAGGACTTCCAAAAAAAGCCGAAATTTGAGGTGTGTCACTCATTTTTTCGTCTTTTAATGGAAGTCCTC
>JAYULN010000388.1:0-4232 GCA_043763525.1 Hymenobacter sp. | reverse complement strand
AGCAGGCGGCGGTTGAGGTGGCCCCGGTTCACGGAGTAGATGGCCTGCCCCGCCTCGCCGTAGGGCTGGTGGGTGAGGTTGCCCTGCACGTCGTGCATCACCCGTTCCGTCATCGGGATGCCCACCTGACGAATGTCGTTGGCCACGCCCACGCCGCCCAAAGCCCGCCAGCCGCGGTCGGACAAGGCCAGATTAATGGACCGGCCTTCCTGAAAACCGGCGCGGCGCGGGTCGGCGCGGCGCTCGAAAACCTGCACGGCGTGCCCGCGCCGGGCCAGGTACAGCGAGAGCAGGGAACCCACGAGGCCGGCCCCCATCACGGTGAGGGGCACAGGCGTAGCGAACGATGGCGAGGCAGTGGACATAGCAGCGAAGGAATGAGGCAAGTGCAGCGAAGGGGCGAAGCTACTACTGCCCGGCGCTCGGGGGCGCGTCCGGCAAATCTCTCGTCGGGCGGCAAGCCACGCTCATCGGGTTATTATCATGCTTAATCGTAAAAAAATTACGTCAAACAACTAGTAGCTGACCTTTGAAGAATTAGAACTAAACTCCTGTTGGCTATGACACATTTTCGATTTCTCCACAAACAAGTTGCCTACCAGCGGTGGCGGTGCCGCGCAGCCCGTCGCCGGGCTTTTCTGCTGCTGCTGCCTTTGGTGCGCCGCGCCTGGCAAGGGTCCGCTACCGCTATGTGGCGGCGCACTGCCCCGGCGCTCGTGCCCATGCCTTCGGTAACGGTAGTATTGCACATAGGCAAGTTTGTAGTGAGCGAAGCTGGTGACCCGCAGCTGTACGGGCACCCCGATATCAGATACTAACAGTTTGTTGATTAGTAAATTGAATTAAAATTTGGTCTAAATGCAATCAAAAGCATGGTTAAGGTTGTTCGGGAATTAAATGGTAGTTTTGCGTCATACTATTCAAATCCCTGCCCATGCGTTACCTGTACCTCTCGATTGTTTTATGCCTGTTGCTGCCGCTCAGGAGCTGGGCACAAGCCCCGCAAGTCATCAACGGCACCGTGCAAACGGAGGCCGGCCTGCCCTTGCCGGGGGCTACGATTATCATCAAAGGCACCTACAATGGCGGTAGTACCAACGAAGAAGGCCAGTTTCAGATAAAAGCGGATTTTTCTAAGGGGCCGGTGGTGCTTTCGGTGTCATTTATTGGCTACGAGAGCCAGGAGCTGCCGCTAACCGCGCCCGATGAGGCCATCACCGTTACGCTACGGCCCAGTGTCATGCTCGACCAGGTGGTGGTAGCGGCCTCCCGGGTAGAAGAAAGCATTGGCCAGGTGCCTGTTACGGTAGAAAAGCTCGACCAGCGCCAGGTAGAGAACGTGACCACGCCCGACCTGGTGGCGGGCTTGGGCCGTTTTAAGGGTATTGACGTGAGCAGCTCCAGCATGCTCACCACCAGCTTCAGTACGCGCGGGTTCAACTCGTCGCGTTCGGAGCGCGTCATTCAGCTGGCCGACTACATGGATACGCAGTTGCCCAGCCTGAGCAGCAACTTCGGCAACCTGCTCGGCACGCCGGTGCTCGACGTGGCCAGCTTGGAAATTGTGCATGGCCCGGCCTCGGCCCTATACGGAGCCAACGCCTTCAACGGCGTGCTGCTCACCAACTCGAAAGACCCGTTTAAAGACCAGGGCCTGACGGTGCGCCTGCGCGGGGGCAACCGCACGCTGCTGGACGGGCAGCTGCGCTACGCCCAGCGAATTGGCGAGCGGGTCGCCTTCAAAATTGTTGGCGGGGCCATTCGGGCCGACGACTTTATTACCGACAACCAGGATGCGACCTCAGCCCAGGTTGAGCCCAGCAACAACGCGGCGGGCTCGAACCTGGGCTACGATGCGGTGAGCCGCTACGGCGACGTGGGCAACACTTTCGGGCCCAGGGGCGGGGCCTTGGCGGGCAAAACGGTATTCTTGCCCGGCTACACGGAGAGCGAGCTGATTGCGGGCGACAACAAAACCCATTCCTATAAAGTCGCTCCCAGCGTATCGGTCCTGCTCACCAACAGCATCAAGGCCACGGTCGACTACAAGTACACCGAAGCGACCACGACTTACCAGGGCGCCAGCCGCTACCGCTTCGTGAACAGTGGCGCGCACCAGGCCCGCTTGCAGCTTGAAGGGACCAACTGGTTTGTGCGGGGCTTCACTACCCGCGACTTTTCGGGCGGCCGCGACCCCGGCACCGACGGCTCGTACAACCTGGGCTTTCTGGGGGCCTTCCTGCAAACCCGGATGGTGCCGAACTACTACGCGGCCGCCCCTGGCCAGCCCGCCCAGTTGCCGTTTGCCCAAAACTACCTGCAGATTTACACCAAAGAATACAATGCGCAGTATCGCACCAACGGCCAAAATGCCGACGATGCCGCCGCGTATGCCCGGGCGCAAGCCAACACTTTATCGCCGCAGCTCCAGCCCGGCACCGCCGATTTTGACGCGGCCCGCAACAGCATCATTCACAACTCTACGCCTGGTCAGGGGGCGCGCATTGTGCTGCGTTCTATTCTAAACGACGGCAGCGCCCAGTACAACTTCAAGTCGAAGGTGGCCGACGTGGTAATGGGCGGGGCCTACCGCCAGTACCTGCTCGGCTCGGACGGCTCGTTGTTTGAGGACACCAAGGACGGCGACCGCATTCCGAACTACGAGTACGGCGTGTATGCCCAGGCCAGCAAGGCCCTGCTCGACGACCGCCTGAAGCTGGCCGCCGCCGGTCGGGTCGACCAGTTCAAAAACTTCGGTACTGCGTTTTCGCCCCGCGCTTCGGTGGTGTACACCCTGGGCGGCGACCGCCAGCATAACATCCGCGCCAGCTTCGGCCGCGCCTTCCGGGCCCCGACCCAGAATGACCAGTACTTCAAGCTCGACGTGGGCCGGGCTTTCGTGCTGGGCAACGTGCGCAACGGCTTCACCGGCTACACCACCGATTCGAAGGCCGTAGCAGCCAACCCGGCCTTGCTTGCTCCCGGCAACGAAGCCGCGCTGGCCGCCGCGCTCAGCACCTACCAATACCACAGCGATGCCCTGAAACTGGAAGAAGTGAACAGCTTTGAAGTGGGCTACCGCGCCCAGCTCACCAAGCCGTTGTTCGTCGATTTGGACTTGTTCTACAACACGTACAACAACTTCATCGCCACGCAAAACTTCATCGGCAACACCGACGGGTCGGCTACCTCGGCCGCCGAGTACCGGGCCGCCATCACCTCGCCCCTGGGCGCTTTCCGCGACAGCAACCAGAAGACGCGCCTGATTCAGATTGCCAGCAACGTCGACCAGAAAGTGCAGAGCCGGGGTGCTGGCATCACGCTGGGCTACACGGTGTCGCCGGCCCTGGTGGTTTCGGGCAACTACAGCTACAACGACCTTATCACCACGGATTTCAAAGTTGGTACGCAGTCGTTCTTCAACACGCCCAAGCACAAGTTCAACCTCGGGGCCGATGGCCTGGTGCTGGACCGCAAGCTGAGCTACAGCGTGAACTACCGCTGGGTTGATACCTTCCTCTACGAGTCGACCTTCGCCACCGGTACCGTGCCCACCACCCAAATCGTGGACGCACAAATCGGCTACACCGTCAAAAGCCTGCACACCACCGCCCAGGTGGGCGGCACCAACCTGCTCGACGCGACCAACTACCAGGTATACGGCGCGCCCAGCTACGGCCGCCTCGTGTACGTCGGGCTACTGTTCGACATCAAATAGTCGCGCTTTCTCCCTCCGCAAAAAGTCCTGGCCCGCAATGGTCAGGACTTTTTTTGTGGCCCAATCGTGCGGCTGGGGCCTTGCCGGTTCGGTAGGCGGGCGCTCGGGGCCATGCTGGCCGAGGTTGGTCTGCAACTTGTAATGCCGGCACCGGCGGCCATAGCTACAGCAATTTTCAGGTTAGTGTACGTGCCCTGGTCCGACGGTGGAGCCGTCGGACCGGTTGTCGTTTGCACCAATCTGGAAACCGCTCTAGAGCGGTTCTCAAGTTGTTGTAGGGGGTGTAGCGACGCGAGCCTTCGCGTCTCGGCGTTGAACGACAATCGTTAACCGGCGCGAACGGGAGACGCGAAGGGTCGCGTCGCTACATCCCGTACCGCTACCTGAAAGTTGCGCTAATTCATTAGTTGCGTTTGTCTTAACCCCCATTTTGTCACCCATTTTTCAATTCCCTATGCCCCGTACTGCTGCTGCTATTCGCCGGCCCAAGGCGGCGGCTGCCTCGTTGCCCAAC
>JAYULN010000387.1:0-1691 GCA_043763525.1 Hymenobacter sp. | reverse complement strand
GAGATTGCAGGTAGTGACTGGAGTTCAGACGTTGCTCTTCCGATCTCTGTTTAAGCTGGCCGAAACCCGTTTGCTGTGGAAGTTCATGCGAACGCCGGCCCGTCTGAAACTGGCCGCCGACCGCGTAAAAGACCTCAAGCAAGTGTACTATGGCCCCCTCGCGGTGCGCAAGGTGGCCCACGTAGCCGGCCGCTACTACCGCGAATACCAAACCCCCGGCTGGCCCTCGGCCGCTTACGACACTTACGTGGCCACCACCGTAAACCGCCTCGTGCCCTTCCGCCCCGACACCGACACGCTGAACCTGGTGTTCCTGGCCATCACCAAAAAGTGCCCGCTGGCCTGCGCACACTGCTTCGAGTGGGATGCCCTGAACCAGAAGGAAACCCTCACGCGGGCCGATATTCAGGCGATGGTGGCCGCCTTCCAGGCCCGGCAGGTTACCCAGATTTTCTTCAGTGGCGGCGAGCCCATGCTGCGCGTGAGCGACCTGGTGGCCGTGGTGGCCGCCGCCCGCCCCGGCACTGATTTCTGGGTCATTACCTCGGGCTTCAATTTCACCCGCGAAAACGCCGGCCGACTCAAACAGGCCGGGTTCACCGGGGTCACCATCAGCCTCGACCACCACGACCCGGTCCGGCACAACGCCTTTCGCGGCTCGCCCCAGGCCTACCAAAATGCCGTGCAGGCGGCCGCCTACGCCCAGGAAGTGGGCCTCGTCGTCAACCTGTCGCTCTGCGCTACCCAGGAGTTCACCACCGCCGCCAACCTGATGGCCTATGCCCGCCTGGCCCGGCAGCTGGGCGTGACTTTCGTCCAAATCCTCGAACCCCGCGCCGTGGGTCACTACGCCGGCCAGCAAGTCGACCTCAGCCCCGCCCAGCTGGCGCTGCTCGAAGACTTCTACCTCAAGTTGAATTTTGGCCCCGACTACCTCGACTGGCCCCTGGTGCATTACTACGGCTACCACCAGCGCCGCATGGGCTGCGGCGGGGCCTCCGACCGCTTCCTCTACGTCGACACCGACGGCGACCTGCACGCCTGCCCGTTCTGCCAGAAAAAGAGCGGCAGCGCCCTCCACGGCACGCTCGATGAGTCGCTGGCCGCGATGAAAACCCGGGGCTGCCACGCTTTTGCCGGAGCGGTAATGTGAGTTAGAGCTGCTCCGGTGGGGTAGAGACGCAACATCTTGCGTCTCGTCGTTGAACGGCTCGCGTGAGCACCGCCGGACGATTACCGAATTAATTAGCCGCTTTATTATTCCACTCGTCGTAATTCTTTTTCATGCCCCAAAGCGAGGCCAGCAGCGCTACCGCAATAATTAGCCCGAACACCACACCAACCACCATAAATAAGGCGAAGGCGGCGATAATTAAATAGACCCGGATGGCGACCTTTTTGTAGTCGTCATCATTCAGTGGGTAGCTGCTCAGCTTGAAGCCGATGATGCTGGCCCACAACAAAATGGCCCACGACAAAACGCCCAGAAAGAACATTCCGCTGGCCTGAGTCATCATAATGCCGCTGGCCAGAAGCGCGAGCAATGACAATAAGATGGCCAGGATGGCAAAAAGGCGAATGTTTTTGGGCTTGTAAGTAACTGGCCATAATTAAACTGCCTATCTTTGAGCATGCGTAAACGCTTTGTCACCTTGGATTCGCAGGAACGGGCCACCTTGCAGGCGGGTCGG
>JAYULN010000386.1:0-10569 GCA_043763525.1 Hymenobacter sp. | reverse complement strand
CCTCGGCTGTCTCCGCGAAGTAAGCGCACCTCACCCCAATTCCTCTTCATTCAGGGAATCTGATGGCCTCCGACGAGTCATCAAACCCCGCCCACGCCAAGGCTCGTCCGGCGTGGCCATGCCCGCCTGTGCAGCCTCGCAGGCTCAACCACTTATTGCGCGAACAGCTGTTTGCCAACACGATACCCAAGTACCCAGTACTAAACCCAACCTATGACGTTTGACGATTTAAACCTGATTGACCCCATTCTCAAAGCCCTCAAAGAAGAAGGCTACACCACCCCTACTCCCATCCAGGAGCAGGCCATTCCCCACGTGCTGGAGGGCAAAGACCTCCTCGGCGTGGCCCAGACCGGCACCGGCAAAACGGCGGCCTTCACCGTGCCCATCCTGCAGGTGCTACACCGCACGGCCCAGGTTTCGAACCACGCCCAGCGGGCCATCCGCTGCCTCGTACTCACGCCTACCCGGGAGCTGGCCATCCAAATCAACGAAAGCTTCGGCGCATACGGCCGCCATCTGAGCCAGATTCGCCACACTGTTATTTTCGGCGGCGTGAGCCAGGGCTCGCAGGTTGCGCAGCTCAAACGCGGCGTGGAAGTACTTATCGCCACCCCCGGCCGTCTGCTCGACCTCATGAATCAGGGCTTCGTGGACCTGCGCCAAGTGGAAGTTTTCGTGCTCGACGAAGCCGACCGCATGCTCGACATGGGCTTCATCAACGACATCAAGCGCATCCTGCCCAAGCTGCCCACCAAGCGCCAGACCCTGTTTTTCTCGGCCACCATGCCCGGCCAGATTCAGGAGCTTGCCAGCACCATTCTGCGCCCCAACCCTATTCGCGTGGCCGTTACGCCCGTGAGCAGCACCGCCGATACGGTAACCCAATCGGTGTACCTGGTGGAGAACAACGACAAGCCCGCCCTGCTCCGCCACATTCTGGAGGATAAAGGCATCAAGCGCGTGCTCGTATTCACCCGCACCAAGCACGGGGCCGATAAAGTGGTGAAAGCCCTCGCCGCCAACCAGATTCAGGCCGAAGCCATCCACGGCAACAAGAGCCAGAATCACCGCCAGCGCGCCCTATCGAACTTCAAAGCCGGCAGCACCCGCGTGCTGGTCGCTACCGACATCGCCGCCCGTGGCATCGACGTGGACGAGCTGACCCACGTTATCAACTACGAAATTCCCAACGAGCCCGAAACCTACGTGCATCGCATCGGCCGCACCGGCCGGGCCGGGGCGTTCGGTACCGCGTTTTCGTTTGTCGAAGACGAGGAGCGCGCTTATCTGCAAGACATTCAAAAGCTCATCAGCCGCCAGATTGACATCGAGGCCGAGCATCCGTTTACAACCTCGCGGGTGAAGCCCGTGATGCTGCATGGCAACGAGCGCATCATCCGGCCCAAAGGTCCGGCTGGTCGGCCGGCCCGCTCCGGCCCCCGCGAAGGCGGGCAGGGTGGCGGCGGTACCCGCTCGGGCGGTGGCCAGGGCGGCGGGCGCTCGGGTGGCGGCCAGGGCAGCGGTGGCGGCCGTCCCAGCGGCGGCGGCGAACGTAGTCGTCAGACGGCTCCGGCCGGTGGCGGCCAGTCGGATACCGCGCGTCGCTTCGGCAGCGGCGGGGCCCGCGTGAATGTCGGTGGCAACCGCGAAGGTGGCGACCAAGGTGGCCGCCGGCGCGGCGATGCCGGCGGCTCGCGCCGTGGCTCGTTCTAGGTAACGTAGCACGTCATGCTGAGCTTGCCGAAGCATCTCTACCGCGTAAATAATTCATTTACTATTGTAGTAGAGATGCTTCGACAAGCTCAGCATGACGGTCTGATTGATTTTGGCGACTTTCTAAACAGCCTCATTGTAAATTTCACAATAAAGCAGGAGGCCCCGGAAAACTTTTTCCGGGGCCTCCTGCTTTTTAGGGCTGATTGCTTGCTTTTTCTGCGAATAATTTCCCCCGCTACTATGGCCCAGCCCACCCTTCCCGTTATCCAGGCCCTGCGCGACACGGCCCAGCGCCTTGCCACCCAGGCTCCCTACCAATGGGGCCACATGGGCAGTTGCAACTGCGGCCACCTCGCCCAAACCGTCACGCGCCTCACCAAAGCCGAAATTCACGCCCGCGCCATGCAGCGCTACGGCGACTGGGAGCGGCAGATTATCGACTACTGCCCCACCAGCGGCCTGCCCATCGACCAAACCATCGACGAAATGCTGGCCCTCGGCTTCTCGCGCGCCGACCTCACCCACCTCGAACGCATCTCCGACCCCGTCATCCGGGCCGCCATTCCCTTCGAGCGCCGCGATGCCCTACGCCACAACCAGCGCGACGACGTGGTGCGCTACCTCCGCACCTGGGCCGACCTGCTGGAGTGCGACCTGCTGGCCGGCATCACCCTGCCCAGCTTCCATCCGGCCCCGGCGCCAGTGCCAGTACTGGCCGAAGCCTTAGCCGGGTAGTGGCGGGCTAGGTTTTCACGGAACCGCCCATACACCCTACACAAGGGTGGTAGCTGTTCTGCCCACTGCATAGAAAAAGAGCCCCCACCAAAATTTTGGTGGGGGCTCTTTTTGATTTTGAAGCTGTTTAGAAAGTCAAGAGAATGTTCATGCCTCGACAAGCGGATGCCAGATGAAGCATGATGGTCTGATTGATTTTGGCGACTTTCTAAACAGCAGCCCCGCTTGGGGTCGGAACTAGCTAGCGGGTGATGTTGGAGCGCTGGGCTTCGCGGTACATTTCGGCGCGGTGCGTGCGCTTGTAGGCGGCATCGGCGGTGGGGTCTTTCTCGGCATCGGGGGCCTGGGAGCAAGAGGCCGTCAGGAACAATGCCGCGGCGGCGGCCAACCAAAGATTCGTGCGGGTCAGTTTCATGATGCGAAGGTAACCTGCGGCCGCCAATTGGACAACCATCCAGCCAGGCACCGCCGCCTATTTGGGTGAGAGGGGCCAAGGCCCCGCGGCCAAATTTCCGCCTCTCTAAGCTTCACCGCTCGGTAAGGGTGAGCGTGGCCGAAGTCGTATCACCCGGCAGCAATCTGACTTCACCCAACACGGCGTAGATAACCGATGTATCCGGATTCTCACCATTGGTGTGTCACACTTCAAGGCAAGAGCCCGCTACCCTAACCCTCCAATATTACTGTACCGGCCAACATTCAACCTGCATCGTTTACAATTGACAACGCAGGAGGACTAGCTGTTTGCAGCCATCGAAAAACCGTGAAGCGGGCTAGCTGTAATTTCTTACCCGGTTGCTTGCCCTGAACTAAAAATATCAAGGCTGAGCCGCAAAGAAAGTGGCCTGGAAAGGGCTCAGACGGTTAGCATTTGAGCAAAACACCTCAAACCACCAATTGAACTTTAGCGCCCTGTCAAGCGGTCAAATAATTTAGCATTTTCGCTTACCCCAGCTTAGCCAGCCACTACTGCTCCCCGCTTTAGCAGATTAGCACTACCAAGCCAATAAACATCAATATAACCGAATAAAAGAAACAAAAAAATTAATGATTCATCACTTTCGTTAGCACCATTTTTTATATTGACTTACAATAAGTTATGCTAATAAAAAACGTATTTAACCGGCTCATCATTAACCTCTACGCAAATTAGCATTACAAACAAATTCAATATAGCCGTTCTTCGCAAAAAATACCTTATAATATGAGTACGGAATTTATATCATCGTCCTCCCTAAAGGAGTATGACAAACTGCACTAAAACAATAAAAACAGGTTAACTCTATCTCAACACTAGGTGCTATTGGTTCTGCCCGTTTTTGCAGTGTAACACCCCGTTATGACACCACTGCAACCCGTAATAAACATGCCCACCCACTCCTGAAATGCCAGTTAAACTCACTTTTCAGCGTTGCTGAACATGCATGATATAGCCGGCAGCTGCCGCAAAAACGAAGCCTTTTTCCTCAGCTTCGGGCAGAGCCATTACTCGGACTTTGCCAAGCAGCCAAGAGCCTTTTGGCTTTACCAGAGCTTCCGCAATTGAACCGTTGCAAAGCGGCGGTACCCTTGGCAGGATGATTGTGCCGCCGCTTCGCGGCTGGAACGCGGCGGACACTACGGAAATCCTGGTTTATAACAGCGGATGCCGTAGGAGATTTACTCGGGCTGATAGTCAGCGAAGGACCCGTCCCGGTAAAAAATCACGATTCGGCGAATCGGTTTTTCGGAGCCTGCAAACAGGGCCGCTGCGGCGGCACCGGCCCCTGGTGCCTGCTGGGGTAACTGCTGCTCAATTGCCTTAGTTGGCGCTTCTATGGAGTCCACGGGAGTTGTTACTACCGCTTCCGGGGCTGGTTGTTGCGGCACAACCGAGGTAGCAATGGTAGCCGGAGACGTGGTTTCAGCTGCTGTAGCGGTAGCGACAAGGCCCTTGTTGGCCAAGGTGGAGGCAGCAAATCGTCGAATCGTGGGCCTGACGAGCGGCGGGGCTGCTGGCGGGGCATCCGTTGGGAACGGGATTGAAGCCGACGCAACGGTTGGCACCGGGTCCGAAGCAGTTACTGCGGGTGCGCTGGGTCGGTTTCGGGCGGAAACCGAAGGGTCCGAGACAGGCGCACTTGCCACTAATGGCGCAGTTAACTTATTGTCTGGCAATTGACTATTCGAATATTCGGCCCGGTCATCCGTTTCGGCTACTTGTGCTGGGGCAAGGCTAACCGGCAACGCTGGCGGGGCGGCAACTGGCGCGGGCGCGGGCACAGCAGGCAAGCCAATGCCCGCCGCCAGCATGGGGCCATGGCCATTAAGCAGCCAGGGCATCGATAAATCGGGCAAAGCCGCCAAAATGCGCTGCACCACCTCCAGGCTGGGTTTATTACGCCCCGATAGAATATGGCTGACGATGGGCCGGGCAACGCCGATGGCATCAGCAAATTGGGTGGGGGTAAGCTGCCGGGTTTCCAGCAAGGTTCTGATGCGCTCGACCATTATGATGTATTTGGTTACAAATGTACCAAGCAAAAGCATACGGCAGCCAGAATCCGGTAAATCATATAATTTACAAATGGAAGTTACCCAGTGCGAATTTCATCAATCTCCTCTTACTGCCAAATGTAAACAAAAGGCAGTATCCCCCTGCACTATACATTTGTTATCAGCGCTTAGTGCGGTCTTGAGCGCTTTCATTTCCTATTTTTTCACCGTGTGGTCGTGCTCTTTTAGAGCCTATCCGAATAGGGTGTCATGCAGAGCGCAACGAAGCATGACCGTTCTTTTTTGGCCCTATTCGGATAGACTCTTAGTGCCCGGTTTGCTTTGCTTGCCCCGGTAGCATCCATGCTTGAAGCCACAAAAAAGCCCGGTAACGGAGGAGTTACCGGGCTGTCAACAACTGGTTATCAGCCGCGCCGCATCGGAAAATTCCCTGCGAAGGCGGTCCTGAAAATTGACTAGTCGAAGTACTCGCGGGCGAGCTTTTTATCGAGGCCGTAGATGTCGTCGCGGAAGTGCGGATGGCCGGCCGCGTCGGCCCAGGCGGTAAAGTACACGAGATATACGGGCAGTTTTTCCTTCAGCGTAACGTACTTCTCATGGTGGGTGGCGATGCTGTCGAGGATGGTCGACTGGCTCCACTCGGGGCGGTTGCGGAGCAGGTAGGTGGCTAGTTTAATGGGCTCGGCCAGCCGCACGCAGCCGTGACTGAAGCTGCGGGCACTTTGCGAAAACAACTCGTCGTGGGGGGTGTCGTGCAGGTAAATGTCGTTGGCGTTCGGGAAAATAAACTTGACATCGCCCAGGTCATTCTTCGGGCCCGGCCGGCGACGCAGCGTGTATTTGAAATTTTCTTCCGTCACGCCGGCCCAGTCGACACTGGCCGGGTCGACCGGCACGGCCTTGCGGCCGCTGCCTTTCACCACCTCCATATCGAGGCGGTCGAGGTAGTGGGGGTCGGCCACAAGCTTATCCCGCAGCTCGTTGTCGATGATGCTAAAAGGTACATTCCAGTAGGGGGCCAGCACCACGTACTCCATTTTGTCGCTGAACACCGGGGTTTCGTGGAGCACTTTGCCCACAATCACGCGCATGTTGAAGGCTTCCTTGCTGTTCTCGATAACGTGCAGGGTATATTCCGGAATGTTCACCAGCAGGTAGTTGGGCTCGAAGCGTTTGGGGAGCCAGCGCCAGCGCTCCATGTTGAGGATGAGCTGGTCGATGCGCGAGCCGATGGGCACGTTGAGCTGCTTTAGGGTTTCGCCGCGCACGATGCCGTCGGGTTTCAGGCCAGCATCCTGTTGAAACTGCTTCACGGCACTTACCAGGTCGGGGCCATATACCTGCGCGACCGGGGCCGGAGCAGTAACCGGCATGGCAGCCGGAGCCACCGACGGGGCGAGTGCCGGCGCGGCGGCGGCCAGCTGTAGGCGCTTGCGCAGGGCAGCTACGGCGGGGGAGGCAGTCCCCGGCTTCAGGTTGAGGGTGGCGGGCAGGGCGGGCCAGCCGCCGGCCCGCTCCTGGGCGCGGTAGGCCGCCAGCGCCTTTTTCAACTGGTCGTATTCGGGGTGCAGGGGGGCAAATTCGTAGTAGTTGTAGCGGCTTTTGCGCTCGCCCAGAAAGGTAAGCAGGGCTTTGTTCAGCTTGATTTTGTTGGGCTTCACCTGCCACTCGGTGCTCTTGGTATCGCGCGGGTTGGCCACGCCCCGGTAGTAGTCGTTGGCCCACTTCATGTAGGTACCGGTGAGGGCTACGTCAATCTGCCGCTCCAGGGCGTTGCGGCGTGCGGAGTCGGCCCGGGCCTGTTCCAGCTCCGGTGTCAACTGCCCAAAGCCCTTGACCTGGTAGTCTTTAGGATTCAATCCTTCATCCGCAGCTTTAGCAATAATATCCTGAATGGTTTGGGCCTGCGGCACTAGCTGGTGGTCTTTAAACCAACCCAACCGGAAGCCCCGCTCGCGGTAGAAGCGGCGGGCGGGCAGTAGTTGGGCTTTGAAAGCCGGCTCGGCCTGGAACGTTTTGATGACGTAGGTGCTGTCAATTAATGGCGGCGGACCGGCCACACCGGGCGCGTCCTTATCGGCATTACTACCGGAACCGGCCGCCTGCGACTGGCTGTCGGTGGCACCCGCCCCACAGGCTTGCAACGCGGTACTGCCAAGGGCCAACACAAGCAGCACCCACAGCAGGGAAGTAAAACGAAGAAACAGAGACATTGAATAAAATGAAGCGGACGAGAAAAAAGCCCCGGCGGCGGCCGTAAGCTGGGCATTGTACTGCCAAGCCGAAGGTGGGGTTGCGCCGGGCTGCCCGCTGGCAGCATGGGCGCAAAGTACGCCACCAAGCGGCATAGCCCGTGCAGACGGCGGGCCGAAATTGTGCCAGCCTCGGAAATAGCCCAGTGTATGAGCCCGTCCGCGCCACTGCCCAACCAAGCTGGCCGTACCGAACACCGCAACGGCGGCGTACTTTGGCAGCCGCAGCGGGCAGTAGGTAGCGGCCCGGCTTTTCATGTTTTCTTCATTCCCATGACCACCTCCCCGCCGCTCCCCCTCAGCCTGCCCACCGACCCGCACAGCCGCGCCGGCAGCAGCCCGGCCCGGGCCCACCACCTGGCCCTCGACCTTGTGGTTGACTTTGCGAGCCGCACCCTGGCTGGCAGTGCCACCTGGCACCTCACCCCCGCCGAAACCGCCCCCGAAGCCGCCCCCGAAGCCGCCCCCGAAGTGGTGTTCGACACCCGCGACCTCACCATTGAAAAAGTAGAGCGCCTCGATGCCGCCGGACACATAAGCCCGGCCGACTTCACGCTGGCAGCCCCCGACCCCGTGCTGGGCCAAGCGCTGCGCGTGGCGTTGCCGGCCGGAACTACGGCCGTGCGCATTGCCTACCGCACGGTTCCCACAGCGGCGGCCCTGCAATGGCTGGCCCCGGCGCAAACGGCCGGCCCCGAGCCGTTCCTCTTCACGCAGTCGCAGGCCATCCTGGCGCGCACCTGGCTGCCCTGCCAGGACTCGCCCGGCATCCGCTTCACCTACGAAGCCACCGTGCGCGTGCCGCCCCAACTGCTGGCCCTGATGAGCGCCGAGAACCCGCAACAGCGCAACGCCATGGGTGAGTATACTTTCCGCATGGCCCAACCCATTCCGGCCTACCTGATGGCGCTGGCCGTGGGCGACCTGGCGTTTGCCCCGCTTAGCGGCCGCACCGGCATTTATGCCGAGCCGGCCACGCTGGCCCTGGCCACCCACGAGTTCGCCGACCTCGAGCACATGGTGGCCGCCGCCGAGCAGCTGTACGGCCCCTACCGCTGGGAGCGCTACGATTTGCTGGTGCTGCCGCCCAGCTTTCCGTTTGGCGGAATGGAAAACCCTCGATTAACATTTGTAACACCTACCATTTTGGCCGGCGACCGCAGCCTGACTAGTTTGGTGGCGCACGAGCTGGCGCATTCGTGGTCGGGCAACCTGGTTACAAATGCAACGTGGGATGATTTCTGGCTGAACGAGGGGTTCACGGTGTATTTCGAGCGGCGCATTATGGAACATTTGTATGGCCACGAGTGCGCCGACATGTTGCAGGTGCTGGGCCGGGCGGCGCTGCACCACACCATCGAAGAAATTGGGGTGGCCAGCCCCGACACCCACCTGCACCTGGCCCTGGCCGGCCGCGACCCCGACGAAGGCCTCACCGAAATTGCCTACGAGAAAGGTTCCTCCCTCCTGCTGACGCTGGAGTCGCTCATCGGCCGGCCGCGCCTCGATGCCTTTATTAAGGAGTACTTCGCCCGGTTCAGTTTTCAGGCCATGGACACGGCCACCTTTCTGCACTACCTCCGGGCCGAGCTGCTCGACCGGGAGCCCGGCCTGGAAGCCCGCCTGAACCTGGCCGCCTGGGTCGACGGTCCCGGCCTGCCCCCCAACGCCCCGGCCGTGATCTCGCGCCGCTTTACGGCCGTCGACCAGGCCCTTGCCCACCTACGCGGCGGTGCCGCGCCGGCCGCCCTCAAGCTCGCCACCGCCGAATGGAGCAGCCACGAGTGGGTGCATTTTCTACATGGCCTCCCGCCCACCCTTGCGCCGGAGCAGCTGGGGGCCCTCGACGCGGCGTTTGGGTTCACGACAACCGGCAACGCCGAAATTCTCACGGCCTGGTTTCCGCACACCCTGCGGGCCGGCTACGCGGCGGCAGCCCCGGCGCTCGAAAAATTTCTGCGCCACGTGGGGCGGCGCAAATTTCTGGTGCCACTCTACCGGGCCTTGCTGGCTACGCCCAATGGGCCGGCCCGCGCGCGTACCATCTATACGGAGGCGCGGCCCAACTACCATTCGGTGGCCACCGGCACGCTCGATGCCCTGCTGGCCGGGCGGTCGTAGCGCGCATAAGCTCATCCGGCCCGAACTTTGCCGGGGGCTTCGCTCCCACCCGGCCGCCGCGCCGGTTATTTCCAATTGCTCAGTTATTCCCACAATCCGTTGAAAACCATCACTCCACTCGGCAAACTCATAGCCGTGGGCGGCAACGAGGACAAGGGCACCTACCCCAATCCCCGCACCCGCCGCAAGTATTACCTCAATTTTTTTGAGCTCGGAATCATCAAGCGCATCGTGCTGGAGTCGGGCAAGCTCGACCCGCGCATCGAGGTAATCACCACGGCCTCAATGATTCCGGCAGAAGTGGGGCCGATTTACACGGCTTCCTTCGCCATGCTCAACTGCCAAAACATCGGCATCATGGATATTCGTACCCCCGAGGATGCCCGCCAGCCCGAGTACCTCGAACGCCTGCTGGCCGCCGATGTGGTGATGTTTTCGGGCGGCAACCAGTCGCGGCTACGCGAAATGTTTGCCGAAACGGACTTCCTCGACCGCATGACGCAGCGTTATTACGCCGAGCCCAATTTTGTAATTGCCGGCACCAGCGCCGGGGCCATGGCCATGTCGCAGCGCATGATTCGGAGCGGCTCGGTGCCCGATGCCTTGCTGAAAGGAGCCGTGAAAATGGGGGCCGGCCTGGGCTTTTTGCCAGCCGCCATCGTCGACTCGCACTTTGTGAAGCGCGGCCGCTTCGGCCGCCTCATCGAGTCGGTGGCGCTCAACCCCAAACTCATTGGCATCGGGCTGGGCGAGGATACCGGCGTGCTCATCACCGAAGGCAACTGGGTCGAAACCATTGGCTCTAACCTGGTTATCATCCTCGACGGCCATAATATTCAGCACAACAACGCCGCCGCCGCCAAAAAAGGCACCGTGCTTTCTATCGAAAACGTGACCATGCACGTGCTGGCCAAAGGCAACGTGTACGACATGCGCGAGCGAAAATTCTACGTCAGCAAAGAAGCGCTGGCCACTACCTTGACCCCGATTGCGGCCGCAGTGACTACCTCAGAGATTACGAATTCCTAGTCTGAATCGAATGAATGAGCGGGGCGACTTTTCACGTGACAAGGTCGCTCCGCTTATTTACGGTGTCGCTCCTCTATAAATAGGACTTACGCACTTTGGGGTAATTTAGGCAAAACCATACGCTCATGCTGACCCAAACCGCTTACATCGAATACCTGCTGAGTACGCCCACCAACTACACATGCACGCATCTAGCGGCGCATCTGCCGGATGCGAG
>JAYULN010000385.1:0-4249 GCA_043763525.1 Hymenobacter sp. | reverse complement strand
GCCGGGCAGCCGGGCGGCCAGGGTCGCAGCAGCCGGGGCGGTGCGGCTCCACACAAAGGCCACGTGGTGGCCGGCGGCTACCAGGGCCGGCCCCAGCTGACTGGCCACGCGGCCGGCCCCGAGCAGGCCAATGCGCAAGAACTGAGAAGTGGATTGGGCCATGATAGATAATGAAAAAATGAAGATTAAGGGGCTCGGGGGGCTTTTAATCCCTATTTATGCCAAAAATTTATCAAATTGTAAACTCAAAACTACCGCCCAGACTGCGGGCCGGGTTAGCCAACTGTTTCATTGAAGGCCTGGCCCTGTTCTTTCCATTTCTTCTCAATCAATATTCACCAATTTTTTACCCCCAAATTTTCCATGAAATACAATTACAAAGGCCCAGGGCTGGCTTCGCGCCTGCGGTACCTGGCGCTGGCCGGCCTGCTAACGGGCGGCGTAACTGCTGCTCAAGCGCAATTTTATGCCGCTGCCAACGTGGCAAATCTAGCCGGTACGTACACCGACTTAGGCACCAGCGGCACGGCCATTGCCACGGCCAATTTTGACGATGCCAACTCGGCCGCCACCCCCATTGGCTTCACCTTCACCTACAACGGCACCGCGTTCACGGACTTCGTGCTGAACACAAACGGCTTCCTGAAACTGGGCACCACGGCTCCGGCTGCACCCTTTTTCTCGGCCTACGCCCAAGACCCGTATACCACCGGGCCCCTGAATAGTGCCGATAATAACTTGCTGCTGCCGTTCAATACGGACCTCGAGGCCGGCACTGGCACGCCCGAATACCGGGTAGTTACCACCGGCACGGCTCCCAACCGGGTCTGCATCATTCAGTGGAAGAACGTGAGCGACAAAACCCGCGCCGCTACTTCGACCGGGGCCGGCAATATCGACAAGCAGTTTGCCAATTTCAGCTTCCAGGTGAAGCTCTATGAGGGCAATGGGGAAACGGATTTTGTGTATGGAACAGCTACCCCCTCGGCTAACCCTACGAACGCCAGCTTTATCGTGGTGGGCGTGAAGGGGACCGGCACAACGGCACCGCAGGTCATTACGGCTGTCAAGGCATCGAACACCTCCTGGGGCGGCACTCTTTTTCAGCAGGGCGTCTATCCAGCCGCTACCAACGGGCACAACATTCGCGCGACGCCTACCGTGGCCGGTGCCACCCCACTGCCCGATGCCGGCCGCACCTATAGCTTCATTGTGCCGGTGCCAACCGATGCCGCCGTGCAGACTGTATACGGGTTCGACAAGCTGGCCGTGCCGGCTGGCCAACCCGTGGTTATTCAGGCCGCTATCCGTAACGCCGGTACGGCGGCACTGGGTAGTTTTGTAGTGACGCTGAATGTGACCGGTGCCAACACCGCGAGTGCGACGGCTACTGTGGCCAACCTGGCCGTGGGTGCCACCACGACGGTGGTGTTCCCAGCCGTGGCTATGCCAAACGCCGGTAACAACACCGTGGCCGTGACAACGGCCGCGGCCGGCGATGGCAACCCGACCAACAACAGCGGCAGTATTCTGATGGTGACCAATTCCACCACCACCGGCTTCATTACGGCCGGCCAAGCGCCGGTTAGCGCCTTCGGCTTTCAGGCTGGGGCTGCGGATACCTACTTTGGTGCCAAAATTAGCCTGAGCCAGCCCCGCGATATCTCAGCCGTCAACGCCTTCCTGTTCAATGACCCCAATGCCGTCGGCTCGTCGGCCTACGGCGTGGTGATTAATGCCACCACGGGTGCCCTGCTGGGCCGCTCGCCGGCGTTCGTTGTTACCACTGCTTCGCTCAACCAACTCCACACATTCACGCTCTCGGCCCCGGCTTCGGTGCCGGCTGGCGACGTTATCGTGGGCATGGCCACGGTTGCGGCCTCTGGTACTGCGCAGTTCTTCCTAATGGGCGTACAGTCAGAAAACCCGACCCGTTCGGGGACATTCTTTACCGGCTCGGCCGTAACGGCCGCCCCTCCTGCGGCCGCGCTCAACACTGCTACCACCTCGGTGTACAAGTACATGCTGGAAGCGGTAATCAACGCCCCGGCTACTTGTCCGCAGCCCACGAACTTCGTAGTAACAGGGAATACCGCTACTTCGATGTCGTTCTCGTTCGCGGCCGCCACCGGTGCCACCGGCTACCAGATTGTGTACGGCCCGCAGGGTTTCACGCCCAGCGCCAGCAGCCTCACGTCGGCCACCTTCACGGGTACGACTTACACGCTGACTGGCTTGACTTCCGGCACGAGCTACGATTTTTACATCCGCACTATTTGCAGTGCCACCGACCAAAGTGCCCTGACCGGCCCGATTAGCAACTCAACAGCCTGCGCGCCGCCCACCATTGCCGCATTCCCCTACGCGCAGAACTTCGACGTAGTGGCTACGGGCCAGACGCTGCCCTGCGGCATCACCGTGACGGATAGCAACAACGACGGCTTTAAGTGGCAGCCCCGCAGCTCGTCGACCAACCCCGTGGCCGCCAACATCGCGCGCTCGGCTCCGAACGCCATGGTGTATGTGGCCAATACCAACGATGTGAGCGTGGGAGCCAACGATTGGTTTTACACGCCTGCCCTGTCCCTGACTACCGGGCAGCGCTACCGGGTGTCGTTCTACTACCGCACCGTAGCGGCCACCGGCTATGTCAATGCCCTGGAAGTGAAGTACGGCACCGCCGCTACGCCCGCCGGACAAACCACCACGCTGTTCACCAACAACGCCATTACTTCGGGTACCTACGTGGCGGCCACGAACACCAGCACGCCGGCCGTGCTCGACATTACCCCCACCACGGGTACCTACTACGTGGGTTTCCACGCCACGAGCATCGGCGACCAGGGTTTCCTGGCCGTGGATGATGTGACGATTGCGGCCAGCCCGCTGGCCACTTCCGAAGCGCTGAAGCGCGCCGTGAGCGTGTTCCCGAATCCCTCGAACTCGGGCGTGTTCAACCTCGAAATTCACGGGGCCAACGCCAAGCAAGGCCTGAGCGTGGAGGTAACTAACCTGCTCGGCCAGCGCGTGTACACGGGTTCGGCCAAGGACAACTTCCGCAGCGAAGTCGACCTGTCGTCGCTCGCCTCGGGCATCTACAGCCTGAAGGTTCGCAACGGCGACGAGTTCACGCAGCAGCAGATTTCGATTGTGAAGTAAGCTGCGGCTTGTTTCCGGTTGATAAAAGGGCCGCCCATTGGGCGGCCCTTTTTGTTGGGGAAGGCATTGCTGACTCATTAGGCCAGGTTTTTTGTTCCGAACCCCGACCAGAGCGCCGCGCTAAAGTGGTTTGTCTGGTTGCTGAACTCGATTGGGCGAATGGGCAACTGATTAATCAGCCCTGCCAATTCATGTTTCGCTGCCGACAAGTCAATTACCAGTCTTGCAAAATCAATTACCGCCCTTGCCAAGTCAATTCCCGACTTCACAAAGTCAATTGGAAAGACCACCAAGTGACTTTGTCAGCCTGGAAAGTGCTTTCTCCGTTGTGGGAAAGGAGTTTGCGACCCTGGTAAATCCCTTGCTGATGTAACGCAAAAGGCCGTTCCGGGATTCGGAACGGCCTTTTTAGTGGTTAGTGTAATGAGATGATTACCCTACCGGCTGGGGCCGGACGGTGCGGCTGCCCGCCTCCAGCGAAGCCTCGGCTTCGGGTGCGGCATCCAAGGCCACCGCGCCTTTGCCGCCGCGCTGGCGCACGCTCAGGCCGAAGCCCAGGGCCATGAGCAGCGTGCCGCTCCAGAGCAGGTTGATGAAGGGCTTCTCCATGGCCTTGAGGATGACGTAATCCTTCTGGGTGGTGCTCACGCCGAAGGTGAACTTGCCCTTCACCGGGTCGATGGCGTTCAGGCTGAGGCGTACGCCGAGGTCTTCCACTTCATCGGGTACGCGGCCCACCATGCGGTTGCGCACCACAAACACGGGATGGGCGTGGTACTGGCGCTTCTCGCCGCTCACAATCATGTCGGCTTGCAGGGCGAGGTCGCCTTTTTTCAGGTTGAGGCCGGCGGTTTCGTGGGCCGGCTCGATGGCCCGGAACACGGCGAAGTAGTCGTTGAGGAAAATGGTGTCGCCCACGCTCAGCACGTGCTCCTTGGCCTCGCTCCACGGCTTTTCCTTGCGCGGGTCGAGCACCGAGCTAATGTGAGAGTAGATGTCGTGGCCCCAGAATTTCTTGATGGCGGGCGAGGCCAGCAGGCCGCCCATCTCCTCGTTCACCTGGGCGCGGGGGTAAAGCACGAACTGCTCG
>JAYULN010000384.1:0-10678 GCA_043763525.1 Hymenobacter sp. | reverse complement strand
GCCCTGCTCGACACCTACGAGGCCGAGCGAATGCCCTTTGCCCGGCGGCTGGTAGCGAGTACCGACCGGGCCTTCACGGCCGCCACCCGCGCTTCGGCCTGGGCCGGCTTCGTACGCACGCAGGTCGTGCCGCGCCTGGCCCCGCTGGCCCTGCGCCTGCCCTGGGTGCGGCGGTTCATGTTCCGCACGCTGTCGCAAATCAGTATCGCCTACCCCGATTCGCCCCTCAGCCGGGGCCAGGCAGGTGGGGTGGCCGGCGGCATGCGCCTGCCCTGGGCACCGGGGCGCTACGAGGCCTTGCGGCCCGTGGGCTGGCACCTGCTGTGCGTGGGGCCGGCCCCGGCCGCCCTGGCTAACTGGGCCAGCACCCACCGGCTGCTCTGCACGGAACTACCACCCACTGCCGCCGAGGAGACGGGCACCGTATACCTCGTGCGCCCCGATGCCTACGTGGGACTAGTGGCTCCGGCATTCGACGAAGCCGCCTTTTCGGCTTATGCGCAGCAGTGGGGAATAGGGGCGGCGTAGCCCGTGCTCCCGAAGTGCCTATTCGGATTACTGCTCCGCGACCAGCTCTTGCAGCGCCCTGGCCACGCCGGTGCTGGCGGGCTCCACGATGTAGCGCACGCCGCGCCGGCCGGCCTCGGGTTGGTGCGGGTCGATGACGTAGACGGGGCACTCGGCGGGGGCGTAGTGCAGCAGGCCGGCGGCCGGGTACACTTGCAGCGAGGTGCCCACCACCAGCAGGGCATCGGCGGTGGCCACGGTTTCGGCGGCTTCCTCAATGGCGGGCACCATCTCGCCAAACCACACAATGTGCGGGCGTAGCTGGTAGCCGTCGGGGGCAAGGTCGCCAAGCTGGATATCGCCGGGGCAGTCGTAGGCGGTTGTTTCGTCGGCCACGGAGCGCATCTGGTCCAGGCGGCCGTGCAGGTGCAGCACTTCCGTGGAGCCGGCCCGCTCGTGCAGGTCGTCCACGTTTTGGGTGATGATGCTGATGCGCCAGCCGGGCTGCTCCTCGAAGCCGGCCAGGGCCAGGTGGGCGGCGTTGGGCTGCACGGTGCGGGCCTGGGCGCGGCGCTTATTGTAGAAATCGAGCACCAAAGCCGGGTCGCGGGCAAAGCCCTCGGGCGAGGCCACGTCCTCGACGCGGTGGTCTTCCCACAAGCCGTTGGTGTCGCGAAAGGTGCGGATGCCGGACTCGGCCGAAACGCCGGCCCCGGTGAGAACAACGAGGTGCTGCATGAAAATAGGACGTTATTTTTCGTAGTGGTAGCGGGCAGCCAGAAAGGTCACCCGACGGTTTTCAATGCGGTACACCAGCCGGTGCTCCTGATTGATGCGGCGCGACCAAAAGCCACTGCCGAGGCCTACCAACGGTTCGGGCTTGCCAATGCCGGTGAAAGGGTCGCGGCCCACCACGTCGAGCAAAGTCAGCAACCGCAGGGACAGCATGCGGTCGGTTTCGACCCACTGCCGGATGTCGGCCAGGCAGCGGGGGGTGACCACGGTTTCCCAGGCGGCGGGGGGAGCAGCGGCCGCTTTAGGTTTGGCCTTACGCACCGCCGGTGAGTTCGCGCCGCAATGCAGCCAAGGGCAGGGCCACGGCTTCGCCGCGCTCCATCTCGGCAATGGAGGCCTGCAGCCACGCTACGTTGGCCGGCGAGCGCAACAGGTAAGCGGTTTCCAGCAGGGCATTCAATTCGGCGGTGGCAATGATGCTCACGGCTTCTTTGCCCCGGCGCGAAATCTGGATGGGTTCGCGCTCATTGATGACCTGGTCCCAGAGCGTGGCCAGGCTGGCGCGGGCTTCGGAGTAGGAAACGGTTTGCATGAGTTGTACAGATTAGTTGTACGAATATACCAGCGCTGGGGCGGAAAAGTTCGGGTGCGCGCGGGATGTCTAAAAAACAAGCCCCCTTCGGTGGGAAGGGGGCTTGACTGGGCCGAGGTACGGGGGCGCTACGCCTTGGGCGGCACCGGGGCGCGGCTGTCGCTGGGGACGGTGCCGGGCCGGTCGACCACGGCGCGGGCGGCCATGAGGCGGTTGTAGAACTCGGGCTCGCGGCGCTTGTATTTGCGCATGAGGCGCTGGAAACGGTCTTCGAGCAGGGTGCCCAGCTCGGCAAACTCAGTGCGGAGGCTGGTGCGGGCGGCTTTGCCGTCGATTTGGGTTTGGCGGGGCGTGGTTTTCAGGTCGCCGTAGGTGGCGAGGGCATCCTGAAGCTCCTTGGTGCGGGTTTTGTCGAGGCCGTATTCGTCGCCGAGCACGGGTTGGTGGCTGGGCAGCTCGGCCAGTAGGGCGCTGGCCACGTCGGAGAGGCGGGAGCCGCGCAGGTTGAGCAGGGTGGCTTCGCTGTAGTCGGCGAGGGCTTGCAGGGCGGGCTGCTTCTTTTTGGGGTCGGAGGCGTAGGCGAAAACGTCGCCGGCAATTTCGGCGGCAACGGTGGCGAGGGTTGCGCGGGCGGTTTCCTTGGCCGACTTGCCGCTGGCGGGAGCGCCCGGGTTAGCGGTGCGCTGGGCCTGCTGGCGCAGGGGCCGCATGTCGGCAATGATTTCGTCGAGGCGTTTGGCGACGGTGCTCAGGGCCTTGTCGGTGGCGTAGGGGGTGGGGTCGGCCTTGAGGGCGGCGGCGAGGGTTTCGGCGGCGCTGAGGCGGTTGTCCTGCTTGGCGGTTAACATGTATTGGGGGTAGGCAACAATGAAAAAATGGGAGAATGCAGCAGGGGCCGGGGTTTGGAAAGGCGCGGCCGGGGTGTGGAAAGTCGGGTTTTGTGTTTTTCTGCGTGAGACTTGGATTAGGAAACTCGTGGCGGGAGTTTGGAGAGCCGGGGCGAGGGTTTGGGGAGTCGTGGCGTAGGTCTGGAAAGGTGAGGCGGGGGTTTGGAGAGGTGGTGCGGGGGTTTGGAGAGGTGAGGCGCTAGTTAGGGAAAAACATTGAGGTTATAACGACAATCCTTGGGATAAAAGATATTCCTTGACTTGGGTATGAAAAGCTAGAAAACTGGTTGAGCGGCTTGCTAACCAATTAATATTCATGTTGACGGCAGTGCGCTCTACAATTGGGTTAGAATGCCGGGTAGAGGTTTTGGGAGAGCCATACAGTTTTGTTTTGGCTGTCCGCCGTTCCTCGGTTTCCAGCGTGACATTTTTCGTAGAATGCGGATTTTCGGCGTGCCATTGTAGGTAGCGCAGCCAATGCTCGATGCATTGAACCGGCACCAGCAGAATGGCGGAGATGTCGCGGGCTTTCAATCGTCGCTGCATTTCGTCCATCGTGTCGTTGAACATATCAACTGCGTGGTCGTCCAAATCGAGGCCAATGAAGAAGCAGTCGTGTTGGTATTGCATCAGCCCAATTTCGCAGGCTTCGTCAAACAAGGCTTTTACCCGGCTTTTGGTACCACCTATTAGGTGGAAGCTAGTATCAACTTCAAATTGCCACTCGCTGCCCTCGGCAAGGGTGGAAAGGTAGTGGTGTAGAAATAGCCGTTGCGCGTCATCTTCGCCGAAAAATCCGTAGCGTATTGTCCTCATACTGGCACACCACCTAAAAAGCCCGATACCCAGTGTTCGCCGAGTGAGTCGGTATAGCGGATTGGTTTTTTGCCTTCTGCCGCGAGCTTTTCGTTTGTATCAGTGATGATATCGCCCGCATTATGGATAACCGTTTCTCCATTCTCGCGGTCAAACACCGAAATACATTCGGGAATATCGGCGAAATGGTCTACTACATACGGGCTATGCGAGGTGAGAATAATTTGAATGTCGCGCAGCCGCGCTAATTCAAAGATGAAATCCATTACTTCTTTGATGCGGCGGGGGTGAATGCCTTTCTCGGGTTCTTCTAGTAGTAAAAGTTTCGGCGGGTCGGGCTGGTGAACGATGCAGAGGAGGGCTAAGAAATAGAGGACGCCTTCGGAAACTTCGTCGGCCCAAAAGGAATCATTTGAAGAATCAAAAAATTTAAGTTTAAGATTTCCTTTAAATATGGGGTCAGGAGGGGTTGAAATAGAAATCAGGTTGCCGACGCAATTAGAGAAGTTCCTTTTTAATTGTGTAAACAAATTTTCATGATTTTGACCGAGAGTATTTATGAAATTTGCAACATTAGCGCCATTTGCATCCAATATAGGTTGGTGTGATAACGCAACACTAACCTCAAAAGATGAGGGTTCTATTTTATATACTATGCAATTTTTGAGCTGCTCCCAAACCCTGTAGAATGAACCCGGGAATGCTATAAATTCAGGCTTAGCTATGTTAAGGTCTAGCGCTTCGCGAGAGTGATTTTGGTGGTTTATCACCTCAGCTTTTAGTGTGGTACTAGTTTCTTTTTTCATGAGCCTAGGCTTGAGTTGAATTAAATAATCAATCTCACATGACTTAGATTCTGAAATTCTGTCGCTGATATGCAGCTGTACTACAGGAGGCGAGTCAATATCTGTTTTGGTACTGCGAGTTAGATTTTTTTCAAACCATTCAATAGATACTTCTTGATTAGTTGGGTAATCCGAAATACGTTTAGCAATTTCAGAAATGCCCTTCAAAAAATTCGACTTCCCCGAGTTATTCGGCCCGATAAACAAATTAACCTGACCCAGCTTCACGGAGGCGTCGCGGATGCTGCGGAAATTTTGGATGCGGAGGGAGGTAAGCATTGGCGTTGAAATCAGTGGGGTGGCGAAGATAGGCGGCTAATGGCAGGGATTACATTTCCTTACTCACCCGGCGCAAAGCTTTCAGCCGCTTTGTCCCACGTCAGAATCGTAGTGCCGCCGAACTGACCCAGCGTGAGCAGGTCCTTGTCGCCGGAAATGAGGAAGTGAAACCATCTTAAAACCGGCCCAGCTCCTCCCGCTTGAAGGTCCATTCCGGCGTTTCAAACCGGGTTTCGGTTGGGTCTGGCACGGCAAACCAGGCACCACCACGCAAGGCGGTAACTTGGGAATCAATGTTTTTTAGCACATGGATGTTCTGGGCCGGCATATAGCTCTGGGCCAGCAGCATAAATTTCTGATGCGTCGTGGGGTTCTCCGCCACGTCCACCACCAGCACGGCGTGGCCGGGCGCGCCGCCGTGGATGAGCACATCGCCGGGCTGCACCGCCGCCAAGGGCTTGGGCGTGAGCTCGCGGCTGAGCGAGAGCGTGCCCGCGTAGCCGAACGTGGGCACCAGGTAGCGGGCCAGGGCGGCGTGGGTGGGCGCTTCGGCGGGGCGGGAAGCGGGCGTAATTTCCTCGCCCGCCACTTTAAACGTCTTGCCGGCCACGAAATCAGAAAACCAGAAATCGTAGCCCGTGGTGAGGTGGAAGTGGATTTGGTTGGGATTGCGGCTGAATAAGTATTCGGCCCGCAGCCGGATAACCGCGTCGGCGCACTGCTGCAAATCCTGGGTGCCGGGGTCGATGTCGACCACGGCCGCCACCACTTCCTGCGGGCGCTTGAGTTGGCCATTGTAGAGGCGGGCCGGGGTGCCGGCGGGCCGCAGGGGTAGCCACCGCAGCCACTCGCCCCAGGAGCCGGCCACCACCGCCACGCGCCGGCAGCCGGCCGGGGCCGGAAACCGGGCGGCTACGGTTTGGGAAACCGGGCCAGGCTGCGATAGCCACGGGTAGGAGAGGCCCGGCGGCAGAAGGGGGGCAGGGGTCGAAGAGCCGGGCGCGGCTAGCGTACTGGCCGGAGTGGTTTCGCCACAGGCCAGCAGCCCCAGCGTCATTAGTAGCAAGGCGGCTCTCATCATCGTTGGCAGCAGGGTAAAACAAAAGCCCGCTACGAGGCGGGCTTTTGAGGGGAATACCTGAGCGGGATGAACGACCCGAGGGAGTAGTTATTTTGCCTTGGCCGGAGCTTTTCTGGCGGCGGGCTTAGTCGCGGTTTTAGCGGCCGGCTTTTTGGCCGTTGTTTTCTTGGCGGCTGGCTTTTTGGCGGCCGGGGCTTTTTTGGCGGGCTTATCGGCCTGGGCTTCCTTGGCGGCGGGGGCGGCTTTCTTGCCGAAGCGGCCGCCTTTGGCTTTTTCGGGGGTGGCATCGGCCAGCTCCTGGCAGCGGGCCAGCGTCAGCTCGGTGGGCTCTTCGCCCTTGGGGATTTTCACGTTCTTCTTGCCCGCCACGATGTACGGTCCGAAGCGACCATTCAGCACCTGAATGTCGGGGTTTTCGGGGAAGGCCTTGATGAGGCGCTCAGCATCGGTTTTGCGCTTCAGCTCGATGAGGGCCACGGCCTCTTCGGCGTTGATGGTGTGCGGGTCCTGCTCCTTGGTGAGGGAGAAAAACTTGCTATCGTGCCGAATGTAGGGGCCGAAGCGGCCGAGGGCGGCCGACATGGGCTTGTCTTCAAACTCGCCCACCACGCGCGGCAGCTTGAACAGCTCCAGCGCGTCTTCCAGGGTAATGCTTTCGATGAACTGGCCTTTGCGCAGGTTGGCGTAGGCGGGCTTGGTTTCGCCTTCGGTGTCGCCCAGGGCCACGTAGGGGCCATATTTGCCCAGGCGGGCCGAGATGCGCTCGCCCGTTTCGGGATGCACGCCCAGCTCGCGGGTGGCCCCTACAGTGCTGCGGTCGATGTCCTGCCCGGCCTCAATGGTCGCGTGGAACTTGCCGTAGAAGCCGGTCAGCATCTTCGTCCAGTCCTCGTGGCCGTTGGCAATCTGGTCAAACTCGTCCTCCACCTTGGCCGTGAACTGGAAGTCGACAATCGTGGGGAAGTGGGCCACTAAAAAGTCGTTCACCACCATGGCCGTATCGGTTGGGAAGAGCTTGGCTTTTTCCGCGCCGTAGTTCTCGGTTTTTACTTCGGTTTGCACCGCGTTGCCGTCCAGAGTCAGCACGTGAAACTTGCGCTCCTTGCCCTCGCGGGTGTCTTTTTCCACGTAGCCGCGCTTCTGCACCGTGCTGATGGTGGGGGCGTAAGTCGAAGGCCGGCCGATGCCCATTTCCTCCAGTTTTTTCACCAGCGAAGCCTCGGTATAACGGGCCGGGGGCGACGAGAACCGCTCCGTGGCACTCAGGCGCTGCAAGGGCAGGGCCTGGCCCACATTCAGGGGCGGCAGGCCGCGCGAGAAGCTCGATTCGCCGTCTTTAACTTCTTCCTCGTCCTCATCGTCCTTGCTCTCGGCGTACACTTTCAGGAAGCCCTCGAACGTGATAACCTCGCCCGTGGCCGTGAACGTAACGCCCGGCTGCGTGCTGATGCCGATAACGGCCGTGGTGCGCTCAATCACGGCCTCCGACATCTGCGAAGCCATGGCCCGCTTGCGGATGAGGTCGTACAAGCGCTGCTCCGACGAGTCGGAACCGGCTTTTACCAAGGAAAAATCGGTGGGCCGAATGGCTTCGTGGGCCTCCTGGGCCGAGGCCGACTTGGTTTTGAAGGTGCGGGTGTGGTGGTACTCGGCCCCGTAGGCCGCCGTGATGGTGGCTTGCGCCCCCGCCAGCGCCTCGCCCGACAGGTTCACCGAGTCGGTCCGCATGTAGCTGATTTTGCCGGCTTCGTACAGCTTCTGGGCCACGCTCATGGTCTGGGCCACCGAGAAGCCCAGCTTGCGTGAGGCCTCCTGCTGCAAGGTTGAAGTGGTGAACGGCGCGGCCGGGCTGCGCTTGCCGGGCTTCTTGTCGAGGCTCGCAATCTGGTACGTCGCGCCCACGCAACGCTCCAGAAACGCCTCGGCTTCGGCCCGCACCTTATAACGAGTGGGCAGCTCGGCTTCGAGCACCGCGCCCCGGCCGGCATCGAAGCGGGCCACGATGCGGTAGGCGCTGGCCGAAAGATGGCTGGCCACTTCGCGCTCCCGCTCTACCACGAGGCGCACGGCCACGCTCTGCACGCGGCCGGCGCTCAGGCCGGGCTTCACTTTTTTCCAGAGCACGGGGCTCAGCTCGAAGCCCACGAGGCGGTCGAGCACGCGGCGGGCCTGCTGGGCATTCACCAAATTCTGGTTCACCTCGCGCGGGTCGGCAATGGCGGCCAGGATGGCATTTTTGGTAATTTCGCGGAACACGATGCGGCGGGTTTTGGCCGCCGGCAGGTTCAGGGTTTCGGCCAGGTGCCACGAAATGGCTTCGCCCTCGCGGTCATCGTCACTCGCCAGCCAGACAGTTTCGGCTTCCTTCGAAAGTTTTTTTAGCTGCGCGATTAGCTCGCGCTTGTCGGGCGAAACGACGTACGTGGGCTTAAAGCCATTGGCAATATCAATGGCGTTATTGTCTTTCGGCAAGTCGCGCACATGGCCGTAGCTGGAGCGCACCACGAAATCCTGGCCGAGGTAGCCTTCAATGGTTTTGGCCTTGGCTGGCGATTCGACGATAACTAAATTCTTGACCATGTGGGCGGGTAAGGGGTAACAGCAGGCGGGAAGGGGGTAGGGGCGAATGTAACGGCCAGCCGGGGCGAAATGTTAAAATTGGCCGCAAAGATGCCGCATTATTCCCATCGGCCGCGCATCCGGCCATAATCCGGCTGGCCGCTGCTTCGCTGACAAGGCAATTGTCGGGGCTGGTTCATTGCCCCGGCCGAAGCGCTACCTTTGCTTAGTAGCGGTCAGTGCCCGTACTTTCGCCGCTCCAATTGGCCTTTCCCTCATCCGACTGATTCGTATATTATATGGCTTTCCCCAAGACTCCGCTATCCAAGCCTCGTCGGGTAACTACGGTGGCTGCTTCGGATGATGTGACCGGCGAAAAGCGCGATACCGGCGCGGTTTCGTTCCTCGATGTGGTGCGAACCAACAACGACCTGACCCGCAAAAAGGGTGGCTCGCGCGGCTCGGTTGAAACCCAGGACCCTGGCTACGTTAACGAGCAACTGAACCGGGTGCTGTACGCCCTTGATGCTTTTAAAAAAGGCGACGTGTCGGTGCGGCTCACCAAGCAGAACGACGATATTTTTGCCGAAATCGCCGAAGCCTATAATTCCATGGTGGAAATGATTGGCGGGGTAGGCGGGGAAGTGTCGCGCATCTCGAAAGTGGCCGGGGTCGAGGGTAACCTCAAGGCCCGGGCTTCGGCCGAAGGGGCCGCCGGCTTCTGGCGCGACATGATTAACAACATCAACGGCCTGGTAGACAGCATTGCCGTGCCGGTACTGGAAGTAGGCAAGGTATTGAAGAACATCAGCCGCGGCAACCTGGACGAGAGCTTCCAGATTCCGGTGTCGGGCGACTTTAAGCTGATGGCCGAAACCATCAACAAAACGATTGACAACCTGAACATCTTCGCCGGCGAGGTAACCCGCGTGGCGCAAGAGGTGGGAACCGAAGGCAAACTCGGCGGCCAGGCCAGCGTGCCCAACGTGGGCGGTATCTGGAAAGACCTGACCGACAACGTGAACAACATGGCCTCGAACCTCACCGTGCAGGTGCGGGACATTGCCAACGTGGCCACGGCCGTCGCCAAAGGCGACCTGAGCCAGAAAATTACCGTCGATGTAAAAGGGGAGTTCCTGCAATTGAAGCAGAACCTGAACCAGATGGTGGACTCGCTGAACCTGTTTGCCGGCGAAGTAACCCGCGTGGCCCAGGAAGTGGGCACCGAGGGCCGCCTCGGCGGCCAGGCCATGGTGCCCAACGTGGCCGGCGTGTGGAAGGACCTGACGGACAACGTGAACACGATGGCCAGTAACCTGACCAGTCAGGTGCGGGATATTGCCAACGTGGCCACGGCCGTAGCCAAAGGCGACCTGAGCCAGAAAATTACCGTCGATGTAAAGGGCGAGCTGCTCCAGCTCAAGCAGAACATCAACCAGATGGTGGACTCGCTGAACCTGTTTGCCGGCGAGGTAACCCGCGTGGCCCAGGAAGTGGGCACCGAGGGCAAGCTCGGCGGTCAGGCCGTAGTGCCCAACGTGGCCGGCGTGTGGAAGGACCTGACCGACAACGTGAACTACATGGCCTCCAACCTGACGAGTCAGGTGCGCGACATTGCCAACGTGACTACCGCCGTGGCCAAAGGCGACCTGAGCCAGAAAATCACGGTGGATGTGAAAGGCGAAATCCTGCAGTTGAAGCAGAACATCAACCAGATGGTGGACTCGCTGAACCTGTTTGCCGGCGAGGTAACCCGCGTGGCCCAGGAGGTGGGCACCGAGGGCAAGCTCGGCGGCCAGGCCAGCGTGCCCAACGTGGCCGGCGTATGGAAAGCTCTGACGGACAACGTGAACGACATGGCCGCGGCTTTGACCAGCCAGGTACGAGACATTGCCAACGTGGCCACGGCCGTAGCCCGCGGCGACCTCAGCCAGAAGATGACGGTGAACGTGAAGGGCGAAATCCTGGAGCTGAAGAACATCCTCAACCAGATGGTGGACTCACTCAACATCTTCGGCGACGAGGTAACCCGGGTGGCCCGCGAAGTGGGCACCGAGGGCAAGCTCGGCGGCCAGGCCGTGGTGCCCCGCGTAGGCGGCACCTGGAAGGAGCTGACCGACAACGTGAACACCATGGCCAGCAACCTCACCTCGCAGGTGCGGGACATTGCCAACGTGGCCACCGCCGTATCGAAAGGCGACCTTTCGCAAAAGATTACCGTCGATGTAAAGGGCGAGCTGCTGGATTTGAAGGACAACCTCAACCAGATGGTGGACTCGCTCAACATCTTCGCCGGCGAAGTAACCCGTGTGGCCCGCGAAGTGGGCACCGAAGGCATTCTGGGCGGCCAGGCCAACGTACCCAAAGTATCGGGTAC
>JAYULN010000383.1:0-1709 GCA_043763525.1 Hymenobacter sp. | reverse complement strand
CCCGCGCCAGCAAAGCCCCCCGAACGGCACGGGGACGCGAACGACACCGTTCGCGCTACACCCCCAGCGGCGCTTGCACCAAGGCCCGACGTAACAGCAATTACAAATAGAACCCGACCGCACACCTACTCGCTCAGCTCGAAGCTGATGATGGTGCCCCGGCCCAGCATTGATTGAATATGCAGCTCGCCGCCCAGCAGGGCCACGCGGTTGCGCGCCCCGGCCAGGCCAATGCCGGCCAGCGGCTGGGTGGCCAGCACGGCCGGCTCGAAACCGCGCCCGTTGTCCTCCACGCTCACTTCGACGCGGCCGTGCTCGCGGGCCACATGCACCACGACCTCGGTGGCGGCGGCGTGCTTCATCACGTTGTTCAGCAGCTCCTGCACCACGCGGTACACCGTTATTTCGACCGGCGGGCGCAGGCGCTGGCGCTTGTTGAGGGCGGTGAGGTGCAGGCGCACGGGCAGGCCGGCAGGGGCAATGCGCTTCACCAGCTCTTCGAGGGCGGTGCGCAGGCCAAAGTCCTGCAAAATGCCGGGCGTGAGCTCGAAGGAAATGGTGCGGGTGGCCCGAATGGCCTCCTCCAACAGCTTGAGCGACTCGCGGGGCGGCGCGGGCTGGCGGCCCCGCCCCTCCAGGCTGAGCTTGGTGGCGTAGAGGAGCTGGCCCAGGCCGTTGTGCAGGGCCTCGGCAATGCGCTGGCGCTCGGTTTCCTGGGTGTCGAGAATGGCCCCCAGCACCTCCTGCTGCTGGCGCAGGCGCAGGCGGGTGGCTTCTTCGGCCAGGTGGTCGCGCTCGGTCACGTCGCGAAACAGGATGAGGATGCCCGTGGGCACCGCCTCGCCGGCCTGGCGCAGGGGCACGTGGTACACGTCGAAGTGGCCGACGCGGTACGGAAACGCCTGCCCTTCCACCAGCACCGGCTCGCCGGCCAGCACCCGGCCCACCACCTGGCGGGCGGCCTCGCTGTCGAGCTGGGGCAGCACCGCGCACAAGGGCTCGCCCAGCACGGCCACCGCCGCGTAGCCAAAGTAGCGGGTAGCCGCGCTGTTCCAGGCCGTGATGCGGCCCTCGCGGTCGAGGGCCACGATGCCATCCACGCTGTTTTCGAGCAGGCTTTGGGTGAAATCCTTTTCGCGGCGCAGCTGCTGCTTTTGCTGCTCGGCCTCGGTCACGTCCACCGACGGCACCACGGCCTGCTGCCGCCACTCGTCGAAAAACCCGTAGTTCTCAAAGGCCGCCGGCTGGCTGTTCACTTCCACCCCGGCCAGAAACCGGATTTGCTCACCACCCAACACCGGCAGCAGGTGGGTGCGCAAGTCCGGAAACGCGTCGAGCACGTTGCGGCCCACCGGGGCATTGTCGGCCAGGCCCAGGGTGGGCAGCCCCGCCCCCCTCGCCGCCGGGTAGAGGCCGTCGGGCCGAAACCGGGCCAGTATCATGGGCAGGTTGCTGAGCAGGCGTTCGAGCACCAGGCTTTTGTAGTGCAGCTCCTGCTGGGTAGCACGCGGGGCCGTCATGTCGCGCACCACGCCAACAAAGCTCAGGGCCTGGCCCTGGGCATCGGTCACGGCGCGGCCAGCCTCCGAGAGGTAATGCACCGAGCCGTCGGGCCACACCACGCGGTACTCGATGGTGAAGGCCGTTTGCATGGCAATGGCTTCGGCAATGCTGGCCCGCACCCGGGCCGCGTCGTCGGGGTGAAAGCA
>JAYULN010000382.1:0-4292 GCA_043763525.1 Hymenobacter sp. | reverse complement strand
GCGTGGGCGGGGTTTGATGACTCGTCGGAGGCCATCAGATTCCCTGAATGAAGAGGAATTGGGGTGAGGTGCGCTTACTTCGCGGAGACAGCCGAGGCGCGGGGCTTTGCCCGACGCAGCCGGGCAGCGGGCTGCTCCGACGGCGGCCCTGGTTTTAACAAAGGTACAACACAGCAACCCGAACATGCAGATTATCGAGCGTAGCCGCGTTTTCAATGGCCATTACAAAGTCAACCAGCTAATCGTTCAGGACGGCGAGCACCAGCTCCGGCGCGAGCAATTCGCACCCGGCAAGGCCGTGGCCGCGCTCGTTTACGACACGGCCCGGCAGGTTTACGTCCTCACCCGCCAGTTCCGCATCGGCCCGGAAGCCGACATCCTGGAAATTGCCGCCGGCATGATTGACCACGACGAAGCCCCCGAAACCGCCGTGCGCCGCGAGATTCACGAGGAGCTGGGCTACGAAATCGATAAGCTGGAGGAAATTGTGTGCATCTGGCCCTCGCCGGGCACCAGCTCCGAGGAAATCACCATCTACTACGCTGAAGTGAGCCACCGCACCGGTGCAGGCGGCGGGCTGATTGAGGAACACGAGCACATCGAAATGGTGGAGCTGAACTGGGAAGCTCTAGTAGCTGAGCCGCTTCGGGATGCGAAGACAGTAATTGCCGTGCAGTGGGTGCGGTTGCGAGGGTAAGCGTGAGGCCGACCTCTATACTTTTCAATGGTCTAAAAAAAGGGAAACCCTTTTAAAAATTTAAAAAAATTATCGACAAAAAGAAATAAAGAACGCTTTGGTGCCTTTATCCATAGCACTAAAGGCATTTATTTTCATGTCGATAACTAAAAAATAATTAAAAAATTTATTATTAAGATATGAAGCATATATGTCTCCATTTTCTTGAGAAGATATTTTCTGGTCTTTCGCTGGAATGTCGGCGTATTTATAAAATTTTAACTGGTCCGCTACGATGTTTTCCTCTCGCATATACGCACGCAGAGCCGTTAGTTGCCCTTTGACGAACACGTAATTTTGGTTCTCGGACTTGTTGGATACTTGGTGTAGGTAAGAACAGAGGTACGTGTCAATGATGGCGCTCTCCTCAATTTGCGGGTTGGTGACATCGCGCATAAAACCCTGCAAGAGCGGCAGACTGCCTTGCGCCTGTGCACGGACAGTAGATATACTCGTCACTAAAACGAAGAATAAAATAATACTTTTCATTGAATCCATCAGAACGGTTTATGAAAACAAAATAGACTTAGCAACGGCTCTCGATGTTTGCGCCGGTGCAATGCGTGCTGGCTGCGCGTCTTCCCGCCTCCTGGAAATTAGCAACCGCCGTTAAATGAATCTGCTTGCCCGCCTTGGAGGTCACGGCTAGCTCCCGACGGGAGGGGCATCAGTCGCATGTCCTGTCCAAGACCGCCCGGATTACGGCCGTGGTTTGGGCCCGGTCCCCAAGAGCCGTCCGTTGCCGGAAGGGGAAAGCCCGCTGCCCCTGATGCACCGATACCAAAATCTGTGCAGTTATAATTATTCAAATCATACGCTCCCGGATAAGCAGAAATGTATGCAAGCAGGTTCGCTAGTTGAGATGGTGTGAGCGTAAAGTTGATTCGAACACTGTAATCGTGGTCACTATCATCAGATAATACGCTAGGGCCGCTTGGATTAAGAGGACTAATGCCAAGAGCAGGATAGAAGCCCATTACGCGCGTTATGCCGCCTTGGGTGATGGAAACAAAAGTGTGTCCAACATTAGGAGAAAGCATATTGCCGGACCAAGTTTGCCTTGTCCCTGGTCTTGGCTGAGCCGCGTAAACAGAAAAAGTAGCCCCTTGGGTTCTATCGTAGCATTTGAGATGGTCGCTTATGTTTGCTATCTGATTAGTTGGCGGTGCGGCGAGTATTACGTTAGGGGCTAATGTGCCAATGCTTCCACCGTGGCTACCGCTACCACTAGCACCAGAACCACTATCATTGATTCCTCCAGAACCGCTGCCTGAGCAGTCTGTGTATTGATATTCCTCGCTGACAACTGCCCCAGTCAAAGTATTATAATATACATTCCAAATTTCTTGACATCCTGGCTCAACACGGTAGGGTTGCCTCGTCTCCTTAACGCTTATTTGGCTATTGGTTGTCGGTATAGGGTCTTTTTCACAGCCTTGTGCTACTAGCATTAAGGAAATGATGCTTAAAGTGAATTTAAGGAGACGTGCTTTCATTTGAGTAGATGATTTTTTTGATGAAGTTAAGGATGTTTTACTTGTGGCCGGTAGTAGGGCGGGTAAGTTTCCCCTACTACATGTCAGTAAAAAGCAAATAATTCATGCTCGGGCTTAGAATTAATGCTATCATGTCTCACGCAAAGGTGATAATGTAAATCACCTTTGCGTAAGTCCTGACAACTGGCTCTACTGCGCGGCCGGAATTGCCAGGATGTAATCGAACGTCTGGTACAGCTTTGCGTCGCGGATGCTCACGCTTAGCTCCTGCGGGTCCATTACGGGGAAGGGGATGAGGGCTTTGGCCTGGTAGAGGTCGCGGCCGAAGAAGCGGCCGGTGCCGGGGGCCAGCGTCTGGTTGAAGACTTCCTTGCCTTCCTTGTTGGTAGCGGTGAGGGTGAGGTTGGCCAAATCGGTGTTTTTGGCGCCCTGGCGGTGGATGATGACGACGAGGAACCCGCCGGGAGGAATGGCCCCTACGCGGCGCTGGTAGGTGGTGTCGGCCCAGTCGTGCAGCTTTTTAATGGCGGTGAGCTCGGTTACCAGCTCGGTGTAGGTGCGGTAGCCGAGGCGGGTGAAGGAGCCGTCGACATCCTGCTCCTCGTCGGTGTTTTTGGTTACGTTCTGCACGTAGGGCGACTCCGAATCCTTCTGGGCGAAGGTGTAGCGCTTGCGGCCTTTGGCGGCTTTGCCGGTGGGCTGGGCCAGGGCCGCGCCGGCGCACAGGCACAGCAGGGCTACGGTGAGAAAATGACGGGCGAGGCGGGGTAACGAATGCATCAGGGGAATGGAAATAAGGGAGTAAATAAGATTGGCGGGCCTCTACGAATAATCGGGCCAACAAAGAAACGGACTACCGGGCGAAATCCGGCCGCGCGGCTCCAGATAAAATAGGATTGCGCCGCCCGACTACCGCTTCACTTAACGGTAATTCGGCCGTAATCAACGCTTCACAGTGAGCGTCGAACTTTGAAAGCAGGATTTTCACCGGTTACTAATTCTGCTGCTATGTATTTCCCGGCCTTGATTTCGGGGCTGCGCTGCCTGGGGCGCTGGCTCGTGTACGAGTTGTTTCAGCTGGCGCTGTGGGTGGCTTTTGGGCTGCACACATTGGGCAGTTTGCGCTCGGCGTTTGGCGGCGGGGGCGAGCTGGCCGAACGGCGGCCCGGGCCGGCCATTCGGCCGCGCCGGGCCACGGGAGCGGCACGGGGCGGCCGGTACCCGCAAGCTGCTGCTGCATGAACGTAAACCCTTCTGCTTTGCCTGAAACCATCAAAATTTCCTCAGCGATACCGCCTCAGCTCAAAGTCGGCCGCAAGCGCCGGGTGCAGGTGGCCGTCATCAGCGATGTGCATTTGGGCACTTATGGTTGCCACGCCAAAGAATTGCTGCGCTACCTGAAGAGCATCCGGCCGCAGGTGCTGGTGCTGAATGGCGACATCATCGACATCTGGCAGTTCAGCAAAAACTACTGGCCGCCGGCCCACATGCGGGTGGTGCGCTACCTGGCCGGCCTGGCCGCCAAGGGCGTGAAAATCCATTACCTCACCGGCAACCATGACGAGCTGCTGCGTAAGTTCGCGGGCTTGAAGCTGGGCAACTTCCGGCTCGACAACAAGCTGGTGCTCGACCTGCCGCACGGTCGCACCTGGCTCTTTCACGGCGACGTGTTCGACGTGACTATGCGGCACTCGCGCTGGCTGGCCAAGCTGGGCGGGCACGGCTACGATTTGTTGATTCTGATAAACCGCCTCGTGAACTATGGCCTCGACAAGCTGGGCCGGCCCCGCGTGGCCCTGAGCAAGCTGGTGAAGGAGCGGGTGAAATCGGCGGTGGCGGCGGTGAGCAATTTTGAGGAAACCGCCGCCGCCATTGCCGCCGACGAAGGCTACCGCTACGTGGCCTGCGGGCACATTCATCAGCCCGAAATCAAAACTTTGGCCACCGAAAAAGGGGGGGTGTGAGGTGGTCGGGTAAAATAGGAGAGAATTGGGTGCTAGCTTCCCGAACTCATGGAAAAAGCCCCTCCGACAAAACGGCCGCGCTATGATGCGGCCTTC
>JAYULN010000381.1:0-10732 GCA_043763525.1 Hymenobacter sp. | reverse complement strand
TACTGGTCGGCCACCGAGTGCTCCATAAATGGCGCGAAGTACTTGGCCGCCGTCTGGGTATGGTAACGGTAGAAGGGGTAGGCCACGAAGAAAGGCGTGATTTTGACCGGCAGCTCCAGCTCGAAGGTGTGGGCCACGATGCCAAAATTGTCGTTGTAAAAGCGGTAGAAGCCCCGAATCTGCACCAGGTCGCTGGCGTAGTAGTTCAGGCGCAAACTCACCGGGTACTTGAAGCGGGCGCGGGGTAGCGCTTCGATGCGGGCCGCCGTGGCTACGCGCGGCTGAAATTTATCGTTCAGCGTCGGGGCCAGGTTGGGGTCGGGGTTATCCCTGAAATACACGCGGTGAAACGGCGTGCTCAGCAGCCCGTTCTGCGACACCAGCTCGGTGCTGACGGCCGCCTGCAACCGCTTGCTCAGCACCTGCGAATAGGTGGCCGTGAAGTTGTAGGTCTGGCGGGTGTCGGTGCCGTAGTCGTTTTTAACCCGTCCGCCGGAGCCGCTCAACCCAGGTTCGCGCAGCTCGATGGGGGTAATGAGCGTCACGCGGTCAAAAAACACCTGGCCGGCCAGGCTCAATTGGCGGTTGCCGTCCTGGGAGGTTTTAGCAAAGGAGCCGGCCACGTTGAGCGATAGGTAGTCGTATTCTTTTGATACGCCCGCGCCCAGGCCCCAAATGGTGCCCGTGGCCTTGTGCTCGCGGCTGTAGCCAAAGTCGCCGTGAATGCGCACGTCGTGCGCCGACGGGGTCGAGAGCGCAAAATCAATCCTATCGGTCGAAGCCGAAGCGTAAAAATCGGCCCCCACATTGGCCGTGAGGCGGCTCACGGTATCGAGTGGCACGTTCACGATGATGGCCGGGGGCACGTCGGTGAGGCGCTCGGTGCCCCGGCCGCCCTCCACGGCCCCGTGGGTGCCGTCCTGCTGGTAGTAGCCGCCAATAATGTCGATGGTGGTTTCGTCGGCCGCCCGGCTCACCGGCACGGCCGGGCTCAGAACCGGATTGGTGCCGTCGATGCGGTTAGGGTTCTGCGTGGTGCCGGTTTGGGCCAGGGCCGGGGTGGCCAGCGCACAGAGGACGAGCAGGGGGAGGAAAATCTTTTTCACTGAAAATATTTTATCGCAGAATGTTGTCAATCCGCCATGCTGAGTAAATAGAACGTCATGCGCAGCGCAGCATCTTTACCTCAATAGTAAATCTGGTTACTTGCGCGATAGAGATGCTTCGCTGCGCTCTGCATGACGTTCCTCATACTCACTACTTACTACTCACTACTCACTACTCACTACTCACTACTCACTACTCCAGCGGTTCCCAGGTCAGTGTCCGTGTCCCGGTCCGACGGCGGAGCCATCCGACCGGTTGACGGGTGCGCCGGCTGGGCCAGTCGTTCAGCCCGCGTTTTGGCAACAACCGGTCCGACGGCGGAGCCGTCGGACCGGGACACGGACACTGATGTGAAAGCTGCTCTAATTACAGCCGCAGCCGCCGCCTACTTTGCCGCCGTTGGCGCCGCCGGCCCCTTCGCGGTAGCTCTCAAAATTGGTTTCGGGGGTTTCTACGGGTTTGCTGGCCAGCTTCATGTCCTCGTCGTTGAGGTACATTTTCTGGTAGGCTTTCACCGAAATACAGCTGGGCAGCGCTGCCCCCGGCAACAGCAGCAGCCCCAGCGCCAGGCGAGAACGGAAGGAGAGCACAAGCTTTTTCATAATGAGAAGCAAATCGGAAAATCAGGGCCGGGCGGCGGGCGTGGCACCGTGATAATAATTAAGCTGCATGCCGCGCGACACCAGCGTGCGGTTGTCGTCGGTTATCAACGTACAGTCAACGCCTTGCAGCCCATTTATGAAAGTTAAACCGGCCGTCGGCCCTTTCACGAAGACGACTTCGTCCAAGCCATCGGCCAATTCCACATCGGGGCAGAGAATAGTGACCGAGCGCAGGCCAATAGACGGGTAGCCGGTGTGCGGGTTGATGATGTGCCCGTACACCTGGCCGTCCACCGTGAAGTACTGCTCGTAGTTGCCGGCCGTGACGACGGCCATGTCCGTCACGTCGACCCAGGCGGCCACGCTGTTGGGGTGGTCGGGGTCGCCGATGGCCACGCGCCAGAGCGAGCCGTCGGCCTGCCGCCCCCAGCAGTAGATGTCGCCCGAGCCGTTCATCAGCCCGCCCTTGATGCCCAGCTGGTCGAGCACTTGCTTGGCCCGGCGCAGGCCGTAGCCTTGCAGAATGCCCGCCAGGTTAATTCGCATGCCTTTTTCGGGCAGGAAAACCGTGTGAGCGGCGGCATCCATCTTGATTTTTTGCCAGCCGATGCGGCGCACCGAGGCTCGCACGGCCGCCGAGTCGGGCAGGGCCGGGTGCGGCTGCCGGTCGAATTTATAGAGCTTGTCGGCGCTGGCGAAGGTGATGTCGAACGCCCCGTCGCTGAGCCTGGACAGGCGCAGCGTGCGGGTGATGAGGTCGAAGGTTTCGGGCGATACCGCCACCGGCCGCACCCCCGCCAGGCGGTTGATGCGGACGACCTCGGAGGTTGAATCCCAGAACGACAGGAGGTGGTCGATGCGCCGCACCTCGCCCAGGCCGGTCCGCAAGGCCCGCTGCCCGGCCGAGTCGTTTTCGGCCACCACCGTGAAGGTGAAGTGCGAGCCCATGAGGTGGGCGCTGCGCGTGAACGTGTGGCGCTGGGCGGGCGGCACCGGCTGCCCAGCGCCCGACCACGCCGGAAGCAGCAGCAGCAGCAGCCACGGGCTTGGCCCAGGTTTCCAACTTGCTTTCATAAGCCTATGAAAACGCCTGAGGGCGATAATGTTTATGTGCCGTGGACTTGGCGAGTCCGCGCGTGGGCGCTCGGATGGACCCGGCAATACGCGGACTCGCCAAGTCCACGGTACACCACTACAGCGTGGGCACTACTTTTTTCAAATAAGCCTCGAAGGCAGCAGGTCCGCCCGCGATATAGCCGGTTTTAGCCAGCACCTTGCCCTCGGGCGAGATGACGACGGCCAGCGGAAAGTCGCCCTCGCGGTTGAGCTGAGCGGCGGCGGCTTCGTTGAGTTTCAACTGAGCGGCGGTGGGCTGGTTGCGCTTCTGACGCGGAAAATCGAAGTGCGCCAGCACCAGCTTATCCTTGGCATAAGTGGCAAACTCGGGCTTCGCGAAAACTTCTTGCTCGTACATGATGCAGGGCTTGCACCAGTCGGAACCCGAAAAAACGGCCAATACCGGCCGATTGGTGGCCTTGGCCTGCGCCTGCGCCGCGCCCAAATCGCTGAGCCAGCCGCTCGTGCCCTCGGCTGATGCCGGAGCTGCCACAACCACTTGCGGAAACGAGGCCACGGGCGAAACGGGCTGCGGTGCGGCCGGGGCCGGCATTGGTTCTGAGGCCATAGCCGGGGTTGCGACGGCGGCCGTAGCCACGGTTTTGGACTTGCTGGCCTTGGCCCCGGCGGTGCTGGTTTTCTTGGTTTTGACTTTGCTGGTGGCTTTTTGCGCCTGCGCCGGGGCGGCGGCAATCAGCGCGAGGCCTAGCACGAAGGCCCGCGCCGGGCCAATGGAAGTTGGGAATGACATAGGGATGCTTGCTAAAGGATGAAGGACCGGCAGCGCCGCCGTGGGTGGGGCGGTCCTTGGTTCAGTACGCGGGCAGCAGGCCGGAGGTCTTTTTTGGAAGGCCAACGGTTAGCCATAAAGCTCTTCGCTGGGGATGAAAAATCCGTGAACATCAAGGACTGCGGGAACTTCAGCAAAAGGCTGTCCGAGAACCGGCTTGCTCCGGTCCGACGGCGGAGCCGTCCGACCGGTTGTCGTTGAACGGATTCGTTGCAACTCGTTTTCTGCGGCGCGCACGACAACCGGTCCGACGGCGGAGCCGTCGGACCGGAGCGGGTTGGCGCACAGTAGCGCTACGGCAGCCGGCGCATTTTCAGTACGGCCTGTTTTTTGTCCAGCGAAATAACTTCGAGGTTGTAATCGGGCTCGCCCCGGTCGTCGGTGAGGTGAATGTGCAGGCGGGTGGGGCCGTCGGCGACCCAGGTGCCGGGGCGGCCGGCCAGGCCGTCGGTGGGGGCAACATCGAACTGCTCGAATCGCCCGAAGGGCTTGATGGCGAAACCCGTGCGGCCCCGCGAGGGCGGAAACGCGTAGGTGTTGGGGCGGTACACGAGCGTGTCGCCGCTGTTCTCCTCGTGCGAAACCAGCCAGGTGCCTTCCAGCTGTTTCAGGGAAAGCGGGGCGGTGGCGGCGGCCGGCTGGCGCGACTTGCAGGTGGCCGCCAGCAACAGCAGTGCCAGTGGCAATAGTCGGGTGAAGGAACGGGACATACGGGGCGTTTTTTGCGAAATGAGTGGGCCGGCAAGGTAACGCCGAGCGGGCCGCTGGCCGCAAAAAGCGCCTTTACCCGCTACATTTGTCCTTCCCAAACCCCCTTCCCCGTGGATAACCGCGCCCTGACCCGCGCCTTCAAGCTGGCCGCCCAGCTGATGGAGCTGCACGACGAAAACCCGTTCAAAATCCGCGCCATCGAAGGCACGGCCACCGCCCTCGAAGCCCTGAGCTTTCCGGTGGCCGAGGTGGAGCGCGCCGGCCTGCCCGACCGCACCGGCCTGAGCAAAACCGCCGCCGCCAAAGTGGCCGAGCTACTCGATACCGGCACGTTCCCGGAGCTCAGGCACCTGCTCGAAATCACGCCGCCCGGCGTGGTCGAGCTGCTCAACATCAAAGGCATCGGCCCCAAAAAAATCCGTAGCCTGTGGCGCGAGCTGGGCATCGAAACCGCCGAGCAGCTGCGCGAAGCCGCCGAAGACGGCCGCGTGGCCAAGCTCAAGGGCTTCGGCCTGAAAACGCAGGAAGGTATCATCGAAGCCCTCGAATTCGCGGCCGGCAGCAAGGGCAAGCTGCTTTATCCGCAGGCCGAAACCCTGGCCGATGACCTTGCCCAGCACCTGCGCACGGCCCTGAAAACCGAGCAGGTAGCCGTGGCCGGCGAAATTCGCCGCCGCCTCGAAACCGTGGAAACCGTGCGCTTGGTGGCCGCTACCGACCAGCCGGCCCGCGCCCACGCCCTGCTCAACACCATGGATGGGCTGGTGGCCGACCCGCGCCGCTCGGGCCCCTTCGCCTGGCGCGGTACCGCCACTGCCTCCGGCGTGCGGGTAGAAGTGCTGCTGACTACCGCCGAAGATTTTGTGACGGAATTGTTCCTCAACTCCGCCGCCGAAGAGCATTTGAGCGAGTCCATTCCGCAACCCACCAACCCGCAAATCCACAACTCCACCCTCCGCCAGTGGGTGCGCCGCGAAAAATTTCAGCAGGAAGAAGCCCTGTATGAGAAGGCCGGTTTGCAATTCATCGTGCCCGAGCTGCGCGAAGGCCTGGGCGAAATTGCCCTCGCCGCCGAAAAAAAGCTGCCCCACCTGCTCGAAGACGGCGACTTGCGCGGCTCCCTGCACAACCACAGCACCTACTCTGACGGCAACCACTCGCTGCGCGATATGGCTACCTGGCTGCGCGACCACGGCTACGAGTACCTCGGCATCTGCGACCACAGCCAGGCCGCTCACTACGCCAACGGCCTCGGCGTGGAGCGCGTGCGCCAGCAGCACCAGGAAATCGACAAGCTGAATGCCGAGCTGGCTCCGTTCCGCATTTTCAAGGGCATCGAAAGCGACATCCTCAGCGACGGCTCGCTCGACTACCCGGTCGAGGTGCTGGCCAGCTTCGATTTCATCGTGGCCTCGGTGCATTCCAACCTGAAAATGGACGAGCGCAAGGCTACCGAACGCCTGCTGCGGGCCATCGAAAACCCCTACACCACCATGCTGGGGCACCCCACCGGCCGCCTGCTGCTGCGCCGCCAGGGCTACCCCATCAACTACAAAGCCGTGATTGATGCCTGCGCCAAGCACCAGGTCATCATCGAAATCAACGCTAACCCCTGGCGGCTCGACCTCGACTGGCGCTGGGTGCGCTACGCCCTCGACCAGGGCGTGCTGCTCAGCATCAACCCCGATGCCCACCACACCGACGGCTACGCCGACATGCGCTACGGCGTGCTGATGGGCCGCAAAGGGCATCTGACCAAGGAAATGACTTTTAATGCCAAGTCGGTGGAGGAAGCGGCGGCCTATTTTGAAGCCCGAAAAGCGAATATTAAGCCGCCCCTGGAGTTTAAAAAGTCGTTGTTCGAGTAGTAGTTGAACGATAAACTCCCCTCCTTACTAAGGAGGGGATGCTGACGCGAAGCGGCAGCTGGGGTGGTTAGGGCATCGAACGATACCCGAAATGACCCAGCCGCAAGTCGTTCAACGTCTTAACCCCGTTCGCGCCTCTTCGGTGCTTACATCCCCTCCTTGGTAAGGAGGGGAGTTGTCGTTCTGCTGCTGCTTCATGAAAATCCTCGTTCTCCGCTTTTCTTCCATCGGCGACATCGTCCTTACCACGCCCGTGGTGCGGGCGCTGGCGCAGCAGGTGCCGGGCGCGGAAGTGCATTTTGCCACCAAGCCCGGCTACCGCGGCCTGCTCGAACCTAACCCGTACATCAGCAAAGTACATTGCCTCACCGGCCGCCTGGGCGAGTTGATTCAGGAATTAAAAGCCGAACGGTTCGACCACATCATCGACCTGCATAACAACCTGCGCACCCGCCTCATCAAGCTGCGGCTGGGGGTGCAGTCGAGCAGTTTCGACAAGCTGAACTGGCAAAAATGGCTGCTGGTAAATCTCAAGATTGACCGCCTGCCGCGCGTCCACATCGTGCAGCGCTACCTGGTCGCCGCCGCGCCTCTGGGCGTGAACGACGACGGCCGGGGCCTCGATTATTTCATTCCCGAAGGCCAGGAAGTGGACTTGGCTACGCTGCCCGCGCCCTTCCAGCGTGGCGGCTACGTGGCCGTGGCCATCGGCGCGCAGCACGCCACTAAGCGCCTGCCCGTTGAGCAGCTTATTGCGTTGTGTGCCAGTCTGGCCCCGCGCCCCATCATCCTGCTGGGCGGCCCCGAGGACGAAGGCATCGGCCACATCATCGAAGAAGCCTTTGCGACGCGGGCTGCCGTGGCCCAGCCCCCTGCTACCATCCCCGACAGCCCGTATTATTTTCCTGAGAACGCCCCCTTTCGCGCAGTCAATCAGCCACTCATTGTTAATGGCTGCGGCCAGTATTCGCTGCACCAATCGGCCTCGCTGTTGCGCCAGGCTACCTTCGTAGTCAGCCACGACACCGGCCTGATGCACATCGCGGCCGCCTTCGGCAAGCAAATTTTTAGCGTGTGGGGCAACACCGTGCCGGCTTTCGGCATGTACCCGTACCAGACGGAGTTTCGGGTGCTCGAAGTGGCCGGTTTAAGCTGCCGGCCCTGCTCCAAAATTGGGTTCGATAAGTGTCCGCAAGGTCATTTTAAGTGCATGCGCGAGCAGAATCTGAACCTGGATTTGCCCCCGCTGCGCGACGGGCGGTAACGGGCGTCGGATTGCGCCCGGCGTTGGGTTGCCAACGAGCCGCCGATGCTTGCCACTTAATACCTTTGACGCACTAATTCCGAGCAGTTTTATTGGCAGCTATGATTGAGCGCATCAAAATACGGGGCTTTAAATCCATCCGGGAGTTGGATTTGCCGTTGCGTCCGCTCAATATCCTCATCGGGCCGAATGGGGTTGGCAAAAGCAACTTTATTTCCTTCTTCAAGCTGCTGAATCAACTATACGAGCAGCGGTTGAAAAGCTACGTGGCCGAAAGCGGCTACATGAATGCGCTACTTTTTTTTGGGGGCAAGCATACGGACAGCATCAATGGATTTATTGATTTCAGCAATACCAATGCCTACTCCTTTGCGCTTACGCCAGACCCGCTTGATGGCGCGATTCTGGATGAATCTGACTGGTGGAATGGGCATTACGATAGAAAAAAGGACTATAACAACTGGCACGTTAAAGGCTGGACTTCCAAGGGGCGCGAGAGCACCATCAAAAATGAGCAAGGTGCTCGGGCAGGCCATATAAAACGCTTCCTACAGAGTTTCAAAATCTATCACTTTCACGATACCAGTACCGCTGCTGCCATCAAGCGGCCAAGCCTCATCGATGACGTGGAACGGCTCTATGAAGACGGCCGCAACCTGGCTGCTTTTTTATATTTCCTACAGAATAACCACCCAGGCAGCTTTCGCCAGATTGAAAAAGCGGTGCAGTCGGTGGCCCCGTTCTTTCAGGGATTTAATTTATATCCTTCCCCCAACAACAAGGGCACGATTCAACTGGTGTGGAAGTCGACCGACGACGGCGAGTAGAACTTCTTTGCCTTTCAGCTATCCGACGGTACGTTGCGCTTCATGGCTCTGGCCACGCTGCTGCTGCAGCCCAACCCGCCCACGACCATCTTAATCGATGAGCCTGAATTGGGGCTGCACCCATTTGCCATTGGCAAGCTGGCCGCTTTGCTCCAAAAGGTGGCGGTGCGAAGCCAGGTTATTATATCCACGCAATCGGTGGAGTTGCTCAACTACTTTGAGCCCGAGGATGTCATCGTGGTAGAGCAGGAGGCACCGGTTCCCGGCAACGACCGGCAACGTGGTCTGCCATCGCCCCGGCAGTCGGTATTTCGTCGGCTGGAACCAGCAGAGCTGAGCCGTTGGCTTGAGAAGTATAGCTTGGGCGACTTGTGGAAGAAGAATGTATTGGGCGGCCGGCCATGAGGAACCTGTACTTCATCGTGGAGGGCGAAACGGAAGAAGAATTCGTCAAGCGTTTGCTCATGCCGTACCTGTATGGTCGCGGACTAGCGTGCCACATTCAAGCCATTCTGATTTACATGAGCGGCGGCGGGCACGGACACAACAACACCGAGCATTTTCTCAATACCATTGAGCCGGTGCTGTACGAAAAAGGGGAGCCGGTTATTACTTCGCTGCTTGACTTCTTTCGGTTTCCGTGCAAGCAGCCGGCCTTCGTAGCGTGTGCCGCCCAGCCTACGGCCGTTGGGCAGGTTGCCTGTTTACAAGCGGCCTTGTTTGCCGCGGTACAGCAAATTCGTCCCTATCCGTTCTTCATTCCCTACATTCAGCTTCACGAGTTCGAGGCCCTGCTTTTTGCTGACGATGTTGGGCACGAGCTGCATGACCCCGGCATTCGGGCGGCAGTAGCGGCCGTAATCGCGGATTTCCCCTCGCCTGAAGAAATTAACTCCCGCCCCGAATACGCCCCGTCTAAGCGGCTGGAAACCATCTATAACGCGCACAACCAGCGCTACCGAAAAGTTGCTGATGCGGTAGATGTAGTCGAATTAATTGGGATGGACCGCTTGCTTGACCGGTGCCCTCAGTTCAAAGCCTGGGTCGAACGGTTGATTGTGGCCGTACAGTCTTAAGGCGGTAAAGCAGATTCATTTCTGCCCAATGGCCCCGCGCTTCGGTCGTGCCAAGCCTAGGGCGCAGGGCTTGGGCCATCACCCAATCCGCTCGAACCCGCAGTAGCGGTGCAGCACCTGCGGCAGCTCAATCCCGTCGGCCGTCTGGTTGTTCTCCAGCAGTGCGGCTACGATGCGCGGCAGGGCCAGGGCTGAGCCATTGAGGGTGTGCAGCAGTTGGGTTTTGCCGCCCTCCACTTTGGAGCGGCACTTGAGGCGGTTGGCCTGAAAAGTTTCAAAGTTCGACACCGACGATACTTCGAGCCAGCGGCCCTGGGCGGCGCTCCACACCTCGAAATCGTAGGTGAGGGCGGCCGTAAAGCTCATGTCGCCGCCGCACAGGCGCAGCATGCGATAGGGGAGTTCCAGCTTTTTCAGGAGTCCCTCGACGTGCGCCAGCATAGTTTCAAGGGCCGCGTAGGAACTATCGGGCTGGGTGATTTGCACGATTTCAATTTTGTCGAACTGGTGCAGGCGGTTGAGGCCGCGCACGTCGGCCCCCCACGAGCCGGCCTCGCGGCGGAAGCAGGGCGTGTGGCCGGCAATGCGGATGGGCAGCTTCTCGGCGGGAATAATCTCGTCGCGGTAGATGTTGGTCAGCGGCACCTCGGCCGTAGGAATGAGGTAGAGGTCGTCCTTGGCATCGTGGTACATCTGGCCATCTTTGTCGGGTAGGTTGCCGGTGCCGTAGCCGCTGGCCTCGTTCACCAGAATGGGGGGCTGCATTTCGGTGTAGCCCGCCGCCCGCGCCTCGTCCAGAAAAAAGTTGATGAGGCCGCGTTGCAGCCGGGCCCCCTGCCCTTTGTACACCGGGAAGCCCGCGCCGGTGATTTTATTGCCCAGCTCGAAGTCGATGATGTCGTACTTCTTAATCAACTCCCAGTGCGGCTGGGCGTCGGGGCCGAGCGCGGGCTTGGTGCCCGCTTCGCGGATGGTTTCGTTGTCGGCGGCGTGGCGTCCCTGGGGCACGCTGGCATGCGGTAAGTTGGGCAGCTTGTAGAGCAGCTGTTGCAGGGTTTTCTCGACCTCAGGTAATTTTTCAGAAGCTATGACAAGAGCAATTTTGAGATTAGCAGATTCGTCTTTAAGCGCTGCTGCACCTTCTTTATCTCCTGCTTTCATGAGGTCACCAATATGGCGAGAGAGCCTATTTGCCTCCGCTTGGTTAGTGTCTCGATTAGTTTGAAGGTAGCGACGACGTATGTCGAGGTCGAGAATAGCGGCCACGTCGGTTTCGGCGGTGGCGTAGTGTTTTTTGGCCAGGCCGGCCAGCACCAGGTCAGTCTGGTCGCGGAGAACGGAAATTTGCAGCATGGAGCACAAGTGGGTGAG
>JAYULN010000380.1:0-4304 GCA_043763525.1 Hymenobacter sp. | reverse complement strand
CGCTTCCGTCTACGATTTCACCGTGAAATCCATCGACGGCAAGGACGTGAAGCTGAGCCAGTACAAGGGCAAAAAGCTGTTGATTGTGAACACCGCCTCGGAGTGCGGCTACACCCCGCAGTACAAGCAGTTGGAAGAGCTCTACAAGAAGCACGGCGATAAAGTAACCGTGCTGGGCTTCCCGGCCAACAATTTCGGCGGCCAGGAGCCCGGCACCGAAGCCCAGATTGCCACCTTCTGCGAGAAGAACTATGGCGTTACATTCCCGCTCTTCAGCAAGGTTTCGGTGAAGGGTGTTGACACGGCCCCGCTGTTCAAGTTCCTGGCCGATAAGACGCAAAACGGAGTCGTGAGCGATGCGCCCAGCTGGAATTTCTGCAAGTACCTGGTCGATGAGAAAGGCCACGTTCTCAAGTTTTACCCCTCGAAAGTAACGCCGTTGAGTCCCGAACTGCTGGCTGACATCATGAAGTAGGTTTTGCCGTTTTCTGAATAATACCAGAACGTCATGCTGAGCGAAGTCGAAGCATCTCTACCGCGCAACTAATTCCATCGTTGCAACGAAGCGGTAGAGATGCTTCGACTTCGTTCAGCGTGACGTTCTTTTGGCTTTTGAGTCTTTTCGTTTCTTCTGTTGCCCATGTCCCCCTGGATTTCTGCTTTCCGTCCGCGTACCCTGCCTTTGGCCCTGGCCAGCATCCTCACCGGCGGCTTTTTGGCCCAGGCGGCCGGCCAGTTCAACGGCTTGGTAGTGGCGCTGGCCGCCCTCACTACAATCCTGCTGCAAGTCCTCAGCAACCTCGCCAACGACTACGGCGACTCGCAGAACGGGGCCGACAGCATTCACCGCGAAGGCCCCCAACGCGCCGTGCAAAGCGGCGCCATTACCCCCGCTCAAATGAAGCGCGGGATGTGGATTTGTGGGCTGCTGGCGCTGGGCAGCGGCCTCGCGCTGCTGTGGGTGGCGCTGGGCGCGGCGGGCCTGGGCTTATTTCTGACGTTTCTGGCGCTGGGGCTGGCCGCCATTTGGGCGGCGGTGAACTACACGGCGGGCAAAAACCCCTACGGTTATGCCGGACTGGGCGACATTTCGGTGTTCCTGTTTTTCGGCATCGTGGGCGTGTGCGGCACGTATTTCCTGCAAACCCGGACGCTGCCGCTGCCAGTGCTGCTGCCCGCCGCCGCGCTGGGCTGCTTCGCCACGGCGGTGCTGAACGTGAACAACATCCGCGATATTAAGTCGGATGTATTGGCGGGTAAAATCACGATTCCGGTGCGGCTGGGGCCGATTCATGCCCGGCGCTACCATTGGCTGCTGCTGCTGCTGGGGCTGGGCTGCGCCACGGTGTTTGTGGCCCTCACGTATCATTCGCCCTGGCAATGGCTGTTCGTGCTGGCCGCGCCGCTGTTCGCCTTCAACGCCATCCAGGTGTGGCGGCGGCAGGAATCGATGCAGCTCGACCCGTTGCTGAAGCAAATGGTCCTGAGCACGTTGGTGTTCACGGTGCTGTTTGGGGTGGGGCAGGTGGTGGGGTAGAAGTCAACCGCACGTTGAAAAGATGAGGGAAAAGTATTTGGCGGGTTTACGCGTTAGTAATGAAGCACCCGCATTTACCTACGCTAACGACTCTCTCTGTCATGCCCAAAACCGTCTTCATCACCGGCACTTCCACCGGCATCGGCGCGGCCGCCGTGCGCCTTTTTGCCCAGCACGGCTGGCAGGTGGCCGCCACCATGCGCAACCCCGCCGATGCCAAGTTCAGCGACCTGCTCAACGTGCGCGTCTATGCCCTCGACGTAACTGATGCGGCCGCCGCGCCCCGCGCCATCGAGCAGGCGCACGCCGATTTCGGCGGCCTCGACGTGCTCATCAACAACGCGGGCTATGGTCTGGTCGGCCCGTTCGAGTCAGCCACCGATGAGCAGATTCAGCAACAATTCGCCACCAATGTGTTCGGCGTATTTGCCGTAACGCGGGCCGCCCTGCCGATTTTTCGTGCGCAACAATCGGGGGTAATCATCAACATCACCTCGGTGGGCGGCCGCACGGCTTTCCCGATGAACTCGCTCTACCACGCCACCAAGTTTGGCCTCGATGGTTTCTCCGAGTCGCTGTGGTACGAGCTGGCTCCGTTCGGCATCCACGTCAAAGTGGTGGCTCCCGGCGGCGTGGCCACCGATTTCGCCAGTCGTTCGCTCAAAATGACCCTCGACCCCGCCGACGACACCAACCCCTACGCTGGCCAGGTGCGTAGCGTGCTGGCCGCCTTCAGCGAGCGCGGCGGCGCGGCCAGTACCCCCGCGCAAATTGCCGAGGTCATCTACACCGCCGCCACCGATGGCACGTCGCAGCTCCGCTACATTGCCGGCTCCGATGCCCAGGGCCTGCTCACCGCCAAAGCCGGCATGAGCGAGGCCGATTTCGCCGCCATGATTCAGGGCAGCTTCGGCGTGGCAGCTTTGTGATTTTGGTAACTGCTGTTGCGCAGCCAGGGCCGCCCTGGTGTTAACCTCACTCCCTAGCCCCCTCTCCCGTGGCGAGGGGGAACTAGATTTTAGGTCTAAAAAACAGTTTTTCAGCTCGTCTCTAGAATTAGAATTAGTCCCCCCTTCCACGGGAGAGGGGGTTAGGGGGTGAGGTGAACGCCAGGGCATCCTAGCTGCATAACACCGAGTAGCATCAACATAAAAAAGCGGCCATGGAGCCGCTTTTTTATGTGAATACCACACTCGTCAGCAACCTATTCGCCAGCCGGAGCGGCTTGGGCTTCGCCAGTCGCTGGAGCATCGGAGCCTTCGGGCCGGGGGCCACGGCCGCCCCGGTTGCGGCCGCCCCGGTTGCCCCGGCGCTCGCCTTCGGGGCGTGGGGCGCGGGCTTCCTCGCCTTCGGCACGGGGTTCGCGGGGCGGGCGGGCTTCTTCACTTTCGGGCCGTGGGGCGCGTGGCTCACGGGGTGGGCGGGCCTCCCCCTCGGGGCGCGGGGTGCGCTCGGGGCGGGGGCCACGGTCGCGGCGCTCCTCGCCTTCGGGGCGCGGGGGGCGCTGGTAGGGCACGGCCGGGGCAATGCCGGCATCGAGGGCGGCCAGGGCATTTTTGGCGTTGGCCAGGCGCTCCAGGTGCTTGGGGTCTTTGGGGTCGGGCGCGTCGCGGCGGGGCGGGCGGCCACCGTCGCGGGCACCATCACGGCCGCCACCACCGCCACCTTCGCGGCGCGGGCCACGGTCGCCTTCGGGCCGGGGGCCACGGTCGCGACTGCCGCCGCCACCGCTGCTGTGGCCGCTACGAGCCGGGCGGCCACCGATTTTACCGCCCAGGCCGGCGAAGCGCTTGGGGTCGAATTCCGGGGCCGGGCCGAGGCCCAGCTCCTCGGTGATATTGCGCTTTTCGAGGTCGCGCTCGATGAGCTTTTCAATTTTCACCACCCGGTCCTGGTCCTGGTCCGACACGAAGGTGATGGCCGTGCCCTTGGTGGCGGCGCGGGCTGTGCGGCCGATGCGGTGAACGTAATCCTCGGCGGCGCGGGGGATGTCGTAGTTCACGACGTGGCTTAGCGAGTCGATATCGATGCCCCGGCTGAGCACGTCGGTGGCTACCAGAATGGGGAATTGCTTGTTTTTGAAGGCCCGCATGATTTCCTCCCGCTCCTCCTGGGTGCGGTCGGAGCTGATGCCCCGGGCTTCGATGCCGAGCTTGTTCACCGCCTTCACGATGCCGCCCACGGCCGCTTTCTGGCTGGTGAAGAGCACCATGCTCTGCACGTCCTGGGTTTTGATGATGTGCTCGAGGACGTAGATTTTCTGGCGGTCGAAGGCCATGTACAGCTGCTGGTCGATGCCGGCGGCGGGCTTCGATACGGCCAGGCGAATCTCCTCAGGGTTCTTGAGAATCTGCTGCGAAAAGTCGCGGATTTTGGTGGGCATCGTGGCCGAAAACAGCAGCGTCTGCCGGTCGGTGGGCAGCTGGCGCACGATGTTGAAGATGTCATCGGAGAAGCCCATGTCCATCATCTTATCGGCCTCATCGAGTACCAGGTACTTAATCTGGTCGAACTTCACGTAGCCCATTTGCAGGTGGGCAATGAGGCGGCCGGGCGTAGCGATGATAATATCGGCCCCGCTGGTGAGGGCGCGTTTCTGCTGCTCCCAGTTCTCGGATTTGCCGCCGCCATAGATGGCAATTGAGCTGGCCTCTACGTAGTAGCCGAAGCCCATCACCTGCTCGTCAATCTGGGTGGCCAGCTCGCGGGTGGGCACCAGAATGAGGGTGGTGGTGTGGCCGTGCTTGGCGTGCGAAATCTTGTCGAG
>JAYULN010000379.1:0-1724 GCA_043763525.1 Hymenobacter sp. | reverse complement strand
TGCCCGCGCCCGCTACATGGAGGCCCTGCCCGGCGGCCGCCTCTTCGCCGAAGCCGATGGCCTGACCTTCGCGCTGCTGGCCGAAGATGGCCGGGCGCACCACGGCCGGCCCGCGGCTACCGATGCCCCTCCGAACAACCAGCCCGTGCGGGGCCATGCCCTCACGCTGCGCTTCGAAAACGCGGCCCCGGCCCGGCTCACGGCCGAAACGCCCACCGCCGAGCACCGCAGCTACTTCCTCGGCTCCGACCCCAAGCACTGGGCCGCCGACGTGCGCGGCTACCGCGAGCTGCGCTACGTCGGCCTGTGGCCCGGCGTGAACGCCCGCGTCTACGAAAGTGCCGACCAACAACTGGAATACGATTTCGAGCTGGCTCCCGGTGCCAACCCGGCCGCCATTGCCCTGCGGCACGACGGAGCCGACGGCCTGGCCCTGGATGCGGCCGGCAACCTCGTCATCAAAACCAGCGTGGGCACCATCACCGAACGGGCCCCGCTGGCCTGGCAAACCACGGCCGCCGGCCAGCGCCACGCCGTGGCCTGCCGCTACGTGCTGGCGGGTTCGGTAGTGCGCTTTGCGTTGGGAAAGTATGACCCCAGGCGGCCGCTGACCATCGACCCGGTGGTGGTGTTTGCTACTTACTCGGGCTCGGTGGCCAACAACTGGGGCTTCACGGCCACCTACGACCCGCAGGGCAACCTCTACTCGGGCGGCATTGCGTTTGAGCCCGGCTACCCGGCCAGTCCGGGGGCTTTCCAAACCACCTTCGCGGGGCTGATTGACATTGCCATCATCAAGTACAACACCGCCGCTACCGGGCCGGCGGCGCGGGTCTGGGCCACCTACCTGGGCGGCAGTCAGGCCGATTTTCCGCACAGCCTGGTGGTGAACAACCAGGGCGAGCTGCTGGTGCTGGGCTCGTCGGGCTCGGCCAACTACCCTACTACCAGCGGGGCGCTGCAACGCGTGTTCGGCGGCGGCACGTCGGCCAATCCATTTGGCTACGGCCCGCCCTACAATACCCCCACGGGGTCCGATTTGGTTATCACGCGGCTGGCGGCCAACGGGGCGGCCCTGGTGGGCAGCACCTTTTTGGGCGGCTCCGGCAACGACGGCCTGCTGCCCCTCACCACTACCACCACCCCCAGCGCCACCGTGCCGCAGCTGGCCCACAACTACGGCGACCCGTTTCGGGGCGATATTCTGGTGGATGCGGCCGATAACGTGTACATCGCCTCGCACACCACATCGAGCAACTTTCCGGTGGCACGCGGGCTGGCCGGCGGCTACCACGGCGGCCCCTCCGACGGCGTGGTGTGCAAGCTCACGCCCGACCTCACGGCCCTCACCTGGAGCAGCTTTTTGGGCGGCAGCGGGGCCGATGCGGCCTACTCCATTCAGCTGGAGCCCACCAGCGGCGACGTGTACGTGGCCGGCGGCACGCTGAGCCCCGATTTTCCGACCACGGCCGGGGCCTACCGCACGGCCCGGCCGGGGCGGGTCGATGGCTTCGCGGCCCGCATCGCGGCCAGCGGCACCAGCCTGCTGCGGGCCACCTACGTGGGCACGGCCGACTACGACCAGGCGTATTTCCTGCAACTGGGCACCGATGGCGGCGTGTACCTGCTGGGCCAGACCACCGGCGCGTTTCCTACCACAGCCGGCCTCTACGGCACGGCCAACGGCACGCAGTTCATTCAGAAGCTGGATGCCAACCTGAGCA
>JAYULN010000378.1:0-1725 GCA_043763525.1 Hymenobacter sp. | reverse complement strand
ACGTCGCCCTTGCCGGCGGTGGCGTGAATATCGATGCCGAGGCGGCCCACGCTGCTCTTGCCTTCGAGGAAGGGCACGGTGGCGTGGGTTTCGGTGTACTCCTGCGTTACGCCGAGGTAGAGGGTACCGGGTTGCAGCACAAAGCCTTCCTCGGGGATTTCAAAATGGTCGATTTCGTTGTGCTTGCGGGCATCCAGCACCGCGTCGCGGTAGGTGGCCAGGTACGGACCCAGATGCACATCATAGGAATTGGTGCCCAGGCAGCCGCGGTCGTAAGGCTCGATGACAATGGTACCTTTTCCGATTTCCGCGAGGATTTGCTGGTCAGTGAGAATCATGGGGTGGTGGGTGGGTGGGTTTTTGGGGAGATGGTGGCTGCGAAGCAGAAAAAAAGCACGTCATGCTGAGCTTGCCGAAGCATCTCTATCGCTTCGTTGCAACAGCGCTGATTACTGATTACTGCTGCGGTAGAGATGCTTCGGCTGCGCTCAGCATGACGTGCTTTCGGGCCGGTTTCGCATTGCTAGTCGTCGTCGTGCCGGTACGGCTCAGCAGGCTCGTCGTCGTCATCGTCCTCGTAGCTGTCTTCGCGCAGGCCCCGCGAGCGGGTGGGGCGCAGGCGGCTGGCGAGGCTTCGGGACTCGGATTCAGGCTCCGGGTCGGCGGCCAAGTTGTTGATGCGGCGGCTGAGGCCGGGCACCACGCTGGTGATGAGGTAGAGCAGCAGCAATACGCTGGTCAGGCTCAGCAGCAGGGTAAAATAATCGAGCCAGTCGTGGCGAACGGCGGGGCCATTCGAGGAAGCTGATGCACTGGAAAGCGGGGCTTCGTCGGACACAGGAGCGGCTTCCAGGCCGTCGGCATTGTGCGTGGTGAGGGGTGCGGCTACGGGCGCTTCGGGCTGGGCATCGGCATCGGCGGCGGGCACGGCGGCCACATCTTCGGGAGCGCCGGAAGCGTTGAACTGAGCGGTGGCCTGCTGGATGAGGCGCTGCTCGGCCCGCACGAGGGCCACCCGCTCATCGCGCGGCAGGTTGTGGATGAAGAACTCGAAATTCTTATCCAGCAGCACCGATTTAAGTTGTTTCTCGAATTCGGCCAGCGTCATCGGCCCGTTGCCGTAGCGGTTTTTGTAGCGCTCGGCAATGGCATTGTAGTTCAAGAACAGTTGTTTGAGACCTGCATTCTCGCCGAAGCCATCGAACTGGCGACGGGCGGCGGCGGTGCGGAGCGTAATCGGAAACTTGCCGCGCGTGAACGACTTGTCGTACACCGTTTCCATGGTGCGGAAGTTCAGCTCGTCGACGGTTTTATCGAAGAGGCGCTTGTTGGCCTGAGCCGGAGTTTCGGCGTGCGCAAGCGCCGCGAGGAGCAGAAAAAAGCTTAGCAGACGGATTTTTAACATGGGGCAAAGGTCGCGGATTTAAAGCGCGTTACAAGCCGTGGGCCTCTACCAACGATTCGCGGCAGGCGTTCAGGTACATTTCCACCAGCTCGTCGGTGATGGCCGTGGACACGAACAGGGCCTCGAACTGCGAAGGCGCGAGGTAGATGCCCCGGTTGAGCATGGCGTGGAAGTAGCGGCCAAAGGCGGCGGTATCGCAATGCTTGGCATCTTCCAGGTTATGCACCGGCCTATCGGTGAAGAACAGGCTGAACATGGAGCCCACGCGGTTCACGGTGTAGTGCAGGCCGAGGTCGGCGGCAATCTGGCGGGTGCCGTCG
>JAYULN010000377.1:0-1728 GCA_043763525.1 Hymenobacter sp. | reverse complement strand
CCGGTGGTATTGGTGAGCGACACGGTAGTCTGGGCGGCGCTGGGGTTGGCCAGGCCGGTGGTGGGGCTCCAGCTGTAGGTATAGCCGGCCACGGCCGCCGCCCCGCCCAGCGGAGCCGAGCCGCCCGAGCAGAAGGTCTGGGCCGCGCCGGCGTTCACGGTCACGACCGGGTTCACCGTCACGCGCACCGTGCTGCTGCCCAAGCAGTTGTTGGCCGATACGGCCGTGAGCGTGTAGGTGGTCGTGCGCGGGGCCGTGCCCGTATTGGTGGGCGTGACAGTGGGCTGCGACGACGAGGTGCTGCTCAGGCCCGTGCTGGGCGACCAGCTGTAGGTGAGGCCTGCCACGGGCGCGATGCCCAGTTGGGCCGACTGCCCCGAGCACAGCACGCGGTCGGGGCCGGCGCTGGGGGTAGGCAGCGGCTCCACGGTGATGGTGACGGTGGCCGTGGCCGAGCAGCCGCCGTTGTCGCCGGTCACGGTGTAGGTGGTCGTGGCGGTGGGCGAGGCAATGGGGTTGGCCGCGCGGGGGTTGCTCAGGCCGGTGCTCGGGCTCCAGGTGTAGTTCTGCGCACCCGAGGCCGAGAGCGTGGTGGAACTACCGGCGCAAATGGTTTGGTTCGGCGACACGGTGAGCACCGGCGTGGCGCGCACCTGCACCGTGGTCTGGGCCGTGCTGGAACAGCCGCCGGCGTTGGTCACCGTCACGGTATAAATGGTCGAGGCGGTGGGCGAGGCTACCGGGTTGGCGATGGTGCTGCTGCTCAGGCCAGCGGCCGGGCTCCACGAGTAGCTGGTGCCGCCGCTGGCGTTCAGCGTGACGGACTGGCCCGCGCAGATGACGGCGTTTTGCGGCGTCACGCTGGCCGTGGGCAGCGCGTTCACCGTCACGCTTACCGACGAGGTGGCCGCGCAGCCGTTCACGCTGGCCGTCACGGTGTAAGTACCGGTGCGGTTCACGCCCACGTTCGAGATGGTGGGGTTTTGCAGCAGCGAAGTAAAGCCGGCCGGGCCGGTCCACGAGTAGCTGGCTCCCGGCACGGTGGTGGCCGTCAGCAGCAGGTTGCCGCCCACGCACAGGGGCGAGTTGCTGCCCGCCGTCACGGTGCCGATATTGGTGATGCTCAGGTCCTGGCCGTTGTCGGTGCCGATGGTGGCCGGGCTGGAGCCCACCACCCGCACGCGGTAGCCCGAACCCGTGACCACGCCCGCCGGCAGCACGCCGTTGATGGTGCCGCCCGCCGTGCCCGCCAGCGAGCCAATGGCCACCGGCGCGGCAAACGAGCCCGTTTCGTCCGAGAGCTGGGCCGTAAATACGTTGCTCGGGTCGAGGCTGCCGCTCACCGTGTAGCTCACGCGCACGGTGGTGTTCTGGCAGAAGTTCGGCCCATTCAGCACCGAAGTGGCGATGGTGACCGCCTGGCCGACGCGGGCCCCGACGGTACTTACCAGCAGCAGTAAGTAAAAGAGTAAACGATTTTTCATGGAGAAATGAAAGAAAATGGAGAGAACGATGACCAGACGGCTGGCTAGGTAGCACCCTCACATGAAAGACGCGTGATGAACCCACCAAACCGCCGGTTTCGCCTTCGATGCTCCGCCGCCCCGAAAGTTTAAGCCCCCGTCAATCTTCTTAACTGCTGTTAAGCAGTAGGTTGTAGCGCGAACGGTGTCGTTCGCGTCCCCGCGCCAGTAAAGCCACCCGAACGGCACGGGGACGCGAACGACA
>JAYULN010000376.1:0-10766 GCA_043763525.1 Hymenobacter sp. | reverse complement strand
AAAACCGCCGTCTGGCATATCCTGGACCGCGTCGGGCAGCAATACACCATTCAATTTGCCCCCTAACACTGGCTGATTAATTATGGCTAGTTACTTATTCAACGATTTAGGCTATATAAATAAATTTGATTGCACACAATTAAACTTTGTTCCACTAATTTTGATTTATCCTACCGAACGCCATGGAACACCTGCCCAACGCTACGCCCGATAACCCGCTGCTGAAGCTTGATAAGCAGCTGTGCTTTCCGTTGTACGCCCTCTCGCGGCTTATTACGAAGGCTTACCAGCCCCTACTCGAAAGCCTCGACCTGACCTACCCGCAGTACCTGGTGCTGCTGGTGCTCTGGGAGCACGAAGCACTAACGGTGAAGCAGCTGGGCGAAAAGCTTCTGCTCGATTCGGGTACCCTCACGCCCCTGCTCAAGCGCATGGAGCAGCGCCAGTGGCTGAGCCGCCAGCGCGACCCGCGCGACGAGCGGTCGGTGATTGCGACGTTGCAGCCGGCGGGCCGGGCCTTGCAGGCGCAGGCCCACGACATCCCCCTGAAGCTGGCCGAGCAGCTTGAGCTGAGCCCGCCCGAGATTGATACCCTGCGCACCCAGCTGTGCCAGCTGATTCATTTGCTTGCCTGACGCCAAGCCGGCATTTTTTCTTTTTTTCACCCCAACCCTTTTTTACCAAACCCATGAGCATCGAACGCTTGTATACCGCCAAGGCCAAAGCCACCGGTGGCCGCGACGGCCGCGCCATTTCTTCCGACAACGTGATTGACCTGCCCCTGAGCACGCCCAAGGAAATGGGCGGCCCCGGCAAACCCGAGAGCACCAACCCCGAGCAGCTCTTCGCCGCCGGCTACTCGGCTTGCTTCGACGGAGCCCTGAACCTGGTAGCCCGCCTGAGCAAAACCCCCATCGCGGGCAGCACCGTGGAGGCCGACGTGAGTTTCGGCAAAGATGGTGAGCACTACGGCATTGAGGTCGACCTGCGCGTGAACATCCCCAACCTGACCCAGGCCCAGGCCGAAGAATTGGTGGCCAAAGCCCACCAGGTATGCCCGTACTCCCGCGCCACCCGCGGCAATATTGAAGTGAACCTGAGCACGACTACCAACGCGTAGGTTTTCACTCTCAGTTGATAACCCTGTTGGAGGGCCGGCCGCAGTATAGCGGCCGGCCCTTTTGGTATGTGCATGCGCTTAATCGGGGATACGTGACGGGCAGACCGCGAAACTGTTTATCGCGCCCATGCCACTCATTGGTTGCCTGCCAGAAATTAAGTCCGGCCTTGGGTACCGCTCGCCCCATGTACCCATTATCTTGCGGGCTTATTCGCCAACCGACTATTTTTTCACCGCCCCCATGATTAAGCTGGAACCCTTCACTTCTGCCGACTTTTCCCAACTCATGGCGTGGATTGACGACGAGCGGCTGATGAAAGAGTGGAGCGGCGCAATGTTCGCATACCCCCTCAGCGAGGCCGGCCTAACGTGGTACGTGGAAGGCTCGAACAACCTGAACGACCCGGACGTATTCATTTACAAGGCCGTAGACTCGAAAACCGGCCTCACGCTGGGCCACATTTCGCTGGGCGGCATCAGCCAGCGCGACCGGGCCGGCCGCATCACGCGGGTGCTGGTGGGCAACACCACCGAGCGCCGCCGGGGCATCTGCCAGGGCATGGTGAAGGCCTTGCTGCGCATCGGGTTTGAAGACCTGAAGCTGCACCGCATCAGCCTGGGCGTGTACGATTTCAACCACGCGGCCGTGAACTGCTACCTCAAGTGCGGCTTCCGGCAGGAAGGCCTGCTGCGCGACGTGGTGAAGCACGGCGATGCCTACTGGAGCCTCATCGAAATGGGCATCCTGGAAGACGAGTGGCGGGCGCTGCACCCCCAGCCCACCGCGTAGGCCCCGCCCCGGCCACCGGATTGCCACCGGATTATAGCCAGCGGAAATCAGCCTCAGTCCAGAAATCGGGTTTCGGTGAGCTGCTCGCTAAGCTCCCAGAGCTGCCGGGCGTGCGCGGGCGTGTTGAAGGCGTGCCGTACGGGCGCGGCCTTTTTCTTGGCGAAGTAGCCGCCGCTCACGTTTTCTACCTCCGGGGCCGAGGCCAGGAAAATACTGGTTTCGGCCCCTTCAGCCACCGAGAGCATGAACGGGCGCGACCATTGAATGACTGTGGTCATCCAGCCGCCGCCGTGGTCGCCGAAATTGCTGGCCACCGCGCCGGGATGCAGCGCATTGGTGCTGATGCGGCTCAGGCCGTGGCTCCGGAGGCGGCGGGCCAGCTCCTGCGTGAACATGATGTTGTAGAAGCTTGGTGTTGCCGTATACGCGCATGGCGTTGTAGCTCCGGGCCGACTGCACATCGGCTAAATCGGGCCGGGCGAACTTATGGGCCACGGAGGCCACGTTCACCACGCGGGCGGCGGGGCTGGTCTTTAGCTTATCGAGCAGCAGGCTTGTGAGCAGGAACGGGCCGAGATGATTGGTGGCCAGGCCCATTTCGTTGCCATCGGGCGAGAGGGTTCGCACGGCCCCATACAACAGTCCGGCATTGTTCACCAGCACGTCGAGGCGGGGGTAGCGGGCGTTGAATTCGGCGGCGGCGCGGCGCACCTGGCCGAGGTCGGCCAGGTCGGCCAGCAGCACGTCCACCCGGTCGTGGCCGGCGGCGGCCTGAATTTCGCGCCGCGTGGCTTCGGCCTTTTCGGCGTTGCGGGCCAGCAGCACTACGTGGGCACTCATTTGGGCCAGGGTGGTGGCGGTTTCTTTGCCAATGCCCGAAGTGGCACCAGTGACGAGGACAAGCTGATTTTGCATGGTGGACATAAGCGAATGGGCTGAAAGCATCTGGTTCAAGTTCAGCTCAGCAAACGTAATTGCGAACCAGATGCTTGATTTTTTGCCAATTCTTCTTTCCTTCGCCTCATGAATGCCCTGCTGCTCATCGATATTCAAAACGACTTCGTGCCCGGCGGCCGCCTGGCCGTGCCCGACGGCAATGCCATTATCCCGCTCGTGAATGCCTTGCAGCCGCAGTTCGACCTGGTGGTGGCCAGCCAGGACTGGCACCCGGCCGGCCACCGCAGCTTTGCCAGCAGCCACCCCGGCCACGCCCCTTATACCGAAATAGAGTGGCAGGGCCTGCCCCAGATGCTGTGGCCCGACCACTGCGTGCAGGGCACGCCGGGGGCCGACTTCCACCCCGCCCTCGACACTCACCGCGTGGAAGCCATCTTCCGCAAAGGCACTAACCCCGACCTCGACAGCTACAGCGCGTTTTTCGACAATGGCCACCGCAAGGCCACCGGCCTGGCCGCCTACCTGCGCGGCCGGGGCGTGACACGGGTGTACCTCGCCGGCCTGGCCGCCGACTACTGCGTGTATTTCAGCGCCAAAGATGCCCTGGCCGCCGGCTTCGAGGTAGTGGTGCTGGCCGATGCCACCCGCGCCATTTCGGCCGAGGGCTGGGCCGCCGCCCAAGCCGACCTGCGCCAGCACGGCGGCCACGTGGTGAGCAACGCCGAACTGCCGCACCCCCACGGGAAACCGGCCAACTAACCACCAGGCCCGGCCCTGGCCCGGTCCGACCGCCCCAGGCGGACCAACCGGTTGCCGTTGCTACGCCGTTCTTGCTTCAACCGGTCAGACTGCCGTAGGCGGTCTGACCAAGCCGGACGTGCCGTTTAAGACCCCACAAAAAAGGCCCGGCAAATTGCCGGGCCTTCTCCTTTTCACAACCTGGTGCTGCCTCAGATATTGAGCTTCACCAGCTTCATACCCAACTGGCCTTTCTTCTTGAAGTAGTCGGCAATCATCACGTAGCCCGGCTTGGCGGGGTACACGTACGAATAGTTGGCCGTGCTGGTGAGGTCGATTTTATCGACGGCGTACTTGCCGTTGTCGCCGAAGACAATGTTGCCAACCACCTTCTTCGTGGCCTCGCCCTTCTCCTTGTCGAAGTTGATATACACCACGTTGAACTGGGTGTTGGCATCGTTTTTCTGCATGAACTGGTAATCGAAGTCGCCCTGGCCCTTCATAATCTGGCCCAGAATACCCGCTCCCATAAAGCCGGTGCCGGGAGGCAGCACGGCATTGGAAGGGTCTTTGGCGTAAAACTTCACGCTGGTCAGCTTGGCTTGGGGGTCGATTTCGAACACGAGCATGTTGCCGATTTTACCTTTGCTCACGCTGGCCCCGCGGCCGCCCAGGGCGGTGAGGGCAATGCCGAGGCCGTCGCCCACAATCTTGAACTGCTCGGCCACAATGTAGAGCTTGCCGTTGGCTCCTTTCACAATGGAGTGCGCGTAGTTCACGTAGTTGTCTTCCAGGCTGGCCTTGGCTTCAGCGGGCATCAGGGCCATCACCTCGCGCTGCCACCCGTAGTTTTTGGTGCTCACGGGCTTGCCCGCTTCGCTGAAACGCTTGATATAAAAGCCCGGGCTTTTGTTCACGAAGGGCTTGTCGTCGAGCTTATAATACTCGCCCACGGCCACGAACTCGCGGGTTTGGGGGTCGAAGGTGAAGGAGCTCAGGGAGAGCTGCTCCGTTTTGCTGGTTTCGACGGGCAGGTCGAGCACTTTTTTGCCCGTGGTCGCGTCGATGGCCACCATGGAGGAGGTAATCTTGCGCGACATCATGCCGTCGCGACGCATCATCATGCCCAACACATACTTATCAGTGGCTTCGGTGAGGCCGATGCCCTCGTAAAACTTCGACTTTTCGTCGGATGCCAGCCGCCACTTGGCCTTCAGGTTGTCGTCGTACATCACCAGGGCGTAGCCCTTGCCCAGGCCCATGTAGCTGTTGCGGATAAAGCCCTTGCCGGGCACCGGAAACAGGCTCATGCTGCCGCTCATCATGCCGCCGCCCTCGCCGCCCTGCTGCTGCTGCTGCTGCTGCTGCTGAATCATCATCTTGTCCATCTTCGACAAGTCCTCAATCACCTTCGAGCCCAGCTTTTTCAGGCTGGTGTCGTAGGTTTCCATCTCCAGGGTTTCTTCCTTGTAATTCACAAAGTAGAAAGCAAAAGCTGAGCCGTTGAAGGTGTTTTTCAACAGAGTAAACCGTTTGGCGGGCTTCTGAATGGTGATGTTAGACACCTTGCCCAGGTCCTGGTCGTAGAAATCGAGCAGGTAGTTATCGTTCTTCCGGTCGGCTTTGTCGCCGTGGCCGAACATGAGGTAGCCCTTCACCTCGTTGCCGGCATAAATGGGCGAAAGGGCCGAGCGTGACATGCTTTCGATGCCCTCCAGGGTTTTGGTTTGGGCGAAACCGGCCGTGGCCGTCAATGCGAACAGGGCCGCCAGGGCCGTGCGTTTGGTATTCAACATGCAGGAAATGGGTAAAGAATTGGGAATAGATGAGGTATGTGGTGAATGGCTGATTAGCGGCGCTTGGCCCCGGCTTTGGGGCGGGGCGCGGGAAAGAGCAGCTTGTCGAATTTGCCGCCCGCGTACTGCTTCTGGTACTGGGCCTTGAGGGCGGCAGCCGCTGGCGCGGCCGGTTCGGCAGCCAGGGCGGTAGCCGCGTAGCGAGCCGCCAGGGCATATTCGTCGGTAGGGGCGGCAGCGGTCGCGGTCGGGGCGGCGGCCTGCGCGAAGCAGGTGCTCAGGCCGTTGAAATCCTCGTAGCGCAAGTCGCGCAGCACTTGCAGCATCTCGTTGAAACGGGCCGAGTTATGCGGCGTGATATTGGACACTACTTCAGTGTAGGTATGGTCCTGCAAGTGCTGGCGCAGCTCGTACAAACTCAGCTGCACCACCGAGTGCAGGTAGGCATTGTGGGGCTGCTGGGGCAGCAGCAGCAGGGCATCGAATAGCGCGTGGTCGTAGCAGTCGTAATCGAACCAGCTCTGGATGACTTCGAGCCGGCTGATGTGCCGGATGCGGGCAAACTCCGGCGAGCCGGCCTGCGGCCCCTGGGCCACTTTGCCCCCGGCCAGCGTCATCAAAAAGCGCATTCGCTTGGCACAATCGGGGTGCGACTTGAGGGTGTCGCTGGTTTCCAGCACCGTTGCCGTCGCCTTCACCGTGAAGATGGAAGCCGGCCGCGCCGGGGCCACACCGAAGGTTTTGGGAAAAGCCGCGCAGCTGAAATAAGCGGGCAGCGGCACCGGTCCGGCCGTTTGGGGCTCGTCGATACCGTCGAGCAATTGCAGGGCGCGGTAGGCCTGCGGAGCCTCGAAGCGGCTGCGGCCCAGCAGCACATAGCCAAGCGAGTCGGCCTGCTTCTCGTTCTGGCGGCGGTGGTAGTTGGTGTTCAGCGAAAAGCCCAGCGCCAGCGCCTTTATCTGCGAGCTGATGTTGTATTCCGAATTGAGAATGCGGCGGTACTCGCGCCGCATTTCGCGGCTGTGCAGGGCCCGCAGGCGTTCCTGGAGGCCGGTTTCCATGTGCCGGCAGGCTACGTGGGCCAGCTCGTGGCAGAGAATAAACGCGAGTTGGCTCTCGTTTTCGAGCCGGGGCAGCAGGCCAATGTTGAGCATCACCGTGCCATTGCCCACGGCGTGGGCGTTGGGCTCCGGGTTGCGGGTGAGCACCAGCCGGGTGGCGGCCGGCAACTGGGCGAAGCCGCTTATGAGCAGGAAAAGAAGTCGCCAGAGCGGAGCAACACGCGGCATTTAAGTAGAGCGCACAACGGGTATATAATTGCCTCAATGCTAGAGCAAGAACAGGTATATTTTTATGCTGCTGCGTTATTTATTTTGCGCGGTTTCGTCAGCATTAGTGCGGTTTTCGACACAGTGTACCTGCTCCGGTCCGACGACGGAGCCGTCCGACCGGAACGCGCATACTCGATGGTCAGGACCATAATTCGACCCGGACCGCTTCGAGGGCAGCTAGCTGTCGCCCGAATTTCGGTCCTGCTCAGGCCCGGCACTCGCCCGTAGCAGGCGCACCACTTCTTCGTCGCTCACCTGCCCAAAATCTTCATAGTATTGGCCTACGGCCCGAAAATCGGGCGGTATCAGCAGGCACACCAGCTCATCGACCAGGGGGCGCAGCAGCTGCACCGCGTGGGGCGGGGCCACCGGCACCGCCACCACCAGCTTGCCCGGCCGGCCGGCACGCACGGCCGGCACGGTGCCGGCCATGGTGTGCCCGGTGGCAATGCCGTCGTCGACCACCACCACGGTTTTGCCCGCGAGGGGCGTGAGCGGGCGGCCGGCCATGAACAGCCGCAGGCTTGCACGCAGGTGGGCTTGCAGGCGCTCCGTTTCTTGGCGAATATACGTTTCGGATACGCCGACGGCATTTTCGTTCACGGCCGCTCCAGCCAGTGTCACCACGCCAATGGCGTACTCGCGGTTGTTGGGGTGGCCGATTTTCTTGGCTAGGGCCACTTCCAGCGGAAAGCCCAGCGCCCGCGCCACCACCACGCCAATGGGCACCCCGCCGCGCGGAATGGCCAGCACGAGGCCATCGTCGCCCCGGTAGTGAGCCAGGCGCTCGGCCAGGCGGTGGGCCGCGTCGGTTCGGTTCTGAAACATGGGGCCTTGCTAGTACCGTAGACTTGTCCGTTAGTGCGCGTGGCGGGCCGGGGCGGCGTGCGGCACGGGCAGCAGGTAGTCGCGAAACCAATGGGCAGCCAGCTCGGCGGCTTCGCTCAAGGTACCGGGTTCTTCAAACATGTGGCCGGCGTTGGCCACCACGGTCAGGCGCTTGGGACCGGGCAATTGTTCCAGGGCTTCCTGGTTCAGGGTCAGCACGTCCTCATCGAGTTGGCCCACAATAAGCAGCGTGGCAGCCTGCACCGTGGCCAGGCCCGGGCCAGCCAAATCGGGCCGGCCCCCGCGCGACACCACCGCCCCGATGCGCTGGGGCAGGCGGGCCGCCGCCGCCAGCGCCGAGGCCGCCCCCGTGCTCGACCCAAAGTAGCCGAAGGGCCGCCCGGCCGCCGGGGCCAGCGTGTCGAGGTAGGCCGTGGCCGCCAGCAGGCGCTCGGTCAGCAGCGGAATATTGAAGCGGTTGGCGTAGTCAACATCCTCCATGTTGGTGAGCAGGTCGAACAGCAGCGTACCGATGCCATAGCGGTGCAGGGTTTCGGCCACAAAGCGGTTGCGGTCGCTGAGGTGGCTGCTACCGCTGCCGTGGGCGAAAATCACCACGGCCCCCGCCCCGGCCGGCATGGTGAGCTGGCCGGGCAGCGCCGCGCCCTCCACGGGCACCGCTACCATTTCCTGCACGTCGTTCGTCATGGTGTGGGTATTGCTATTGCTTCGCGTGGCCGCCGCGCCCCGCTCCTGCCCTGACCAATGGCCCCCGACCGGCAACGCGCGGCAAATAATACAATATAACGAATATTTATTGTTTACTCAGCCACTGGCACGCCTCCCGGCGCGGAGCGCACTACAAAGTCCGCGCTATTTCAGCTTATAAAAGCCGGGCTGGCTAATAGTGGTGCCACGAACCCGGCGGGAAATTGGGGCTACTATCTCCTGAAGAGTTAGTTATACTCCTCCCAAAGTAGTTGGCGAACAGGTGCTGGTCGATGTAGAGACGCGACCCTCCGCGTCTCCGCGTTGAACGACCGGGCCACGCCGTTCTAACGGAATCGTTCAACGACGCGACGCGAAGGGTCGCGTCTCTACATCGTCCGCAAGCTGCTGAAAGGCCGGCCTGCAAATGCTAGTCCAGCGACTGCTCACTAACCACGCGCTTCAATTCCTGGTGCAGCAGCTGCACTCCGAAATACACGTAACGGCCCATCGGCGGGCCGCTACAGCTGCCGGCTCAGCCGCAAGCCTCCGTAGGCGTAGCCATTCGGGTTGAAGCCCTGCATGGGCACCAACGATACGCCCGGGGCCCGCAGTTTTTGGTAGAAATGCCGGGCCACCACGCCCGCCGCCGCCCCCACGCCCACGCCAATGAGCGAGCCGGTGAAATCCTGGGCGGGCACCGCCGTGGCATCGAAGCCGTTGCCGGTGCGGTGCAGGCGCGGCACGAGCACGCCCACCGTCGCGCCCACGGCGTAGCCCACCAGGTTATCCGTAAGAAAGTGCTTGCCGTGCCGGATGCGGAAGTAGGCCACCACCACCGGCACGGCCGCCGCCGCGCCCCACACGTAGGGCTGGGCCGGCGAGCCGGGGTTGAAATCGTGAAAAACCTGGGCCGCGAAAAACATGGCCGTGGCCGTGTGGGCCGTGTGCCCGCCAAAAAACGAGTCGGAGGCCACCGGGCCGTGGCGCAATTTGCCGCCCTCGGGGCCGTAGCGGTAGGGCCGGGCGCACGACACGGTGCCCACGGTAAGGGTGAAAATGGCCGCCGTGGCCGTCATGGTTTCGAGGTAGAGGCCCGCCACCCGCCCGTAGCGGCCGTGTACGTTGGGCTCGAAGGCCAGCAGGGCGGGCACCAGCGCCAGCATGCCGTAGCAAAAACTGTCGCTGACGACCCGGGCCCGGTCGCAGTACCAACCAGCCGAAAACCGGTCGATTTTGAGCACCTTGCCGCGGTCCAGCGCCGCCAGCTCGGCCTCGGTGGCAACGTGCTTGTGCTGCACCAGGTACAGCCCCGTGGCACTCAGGCCCGCCAGCCCCACCGTGATGGGCGCATCGACATCAAACCGGGTGCGGTAAGGCGATGGCACCTGCTGGGCCGTGGCGACAGGGAACTGGCCGAGCCACAACGCTCCAAGGAGCACCAGCGGAAGGCAAGGCTTCATGTAACGAACCAGAGAAGAATGAAGCTGAAACGCACGGCCGCCGGACCGGGTTGGGAAACGAAACCGCCCCGTCTGGCTATAGAGGCTGGGCGGGGCGGTTTTTTTTGTGAGGATTGAGCGCTATTGAGCGCTTAGCAACTCGGTGACCTCCTGTTTCAGCAGCGGCAAGTGACGCACCACAATGCCCCATACCATTTCATCGGAAACGGTGTCGTAGCCGTGGATGATGCGGTTACGGGTGGCAATAATCTGGCGGGCGTTGGATAGCTGAACCGTGGGGTCGGCTTTCAGGATGCGACCCACAGCTTCGCCAATAATTTCGAGGTTGCGCTCGGTGGCGCGGCGGGTACGTACATCGGCCTGATAGGCAGCAAACCGCATCGGCTGCCCTGCGAAGAAGCTTTCAATTTCGAGAATGGCCTGCTACACGTCGTAGAGGCAGGCGCGAATATCAACGCTCATAGATTACCTGCTGCGAGGCCTCCACCTGGGCGCGGAAATAGGGGTTGCGGAGGGCCTGGGCTTCGAGCAAATCGACGGGTCGTTGCAATACCTGCTCCAAAGCAAATTTGAGGGCCAGGTAATTATCGGCGTAGTCCTCCACGGGCATGGGCTCGAAAGCGGCCACAAAATCTACGTCGCTTTCCGGCCCGAAAGCAGGCGTTAGCACCGAGCCGCAAGCGGCCAGGCGCTGCACATGGTGCTGGCGGCACAGGGCGGCAAGGGCGGGTTGGTGAGCGGCGAGGGAGTGCATAATGAAAGAAAACTCAATTGATTTTTACTCTTGCTCAACTAAATAATCCTGCCAGATTTCTTTCCACTCGCGCAGGTAAGCTTGGGCCATATCATAGCTGGGAAATTCGTATTCAATTTGCTCTGCAAAATATTCCTTTTCCCATTGCTGGGTGCCGGGATGAAAGACGTATTCGAGTCGCTTTTTAAACTCAATAATTAATCAGGGCACCCGCACCAAAATATTAAACTGTGTTTCCAGCCTCTGGAGGCACTTTAGCAGCAGCCGCTTTTCGATTTTTTGAACACCTCCAGGCCGTTTCCAAGCACTGGGGGCACATGGGCCTAATTTGGTGCGGTTGC
>JAYULN010000375.1:0-1729 GCA_043763525.1 Hymenobacter sp. | reverse complement strand
ACGACCTCGCGGCCCTGTGCCGCACCACGGCCGGGTTCATCCGCCAGGAAGCCGCCACCTTCGACCGGGCCAAAGTTGAGCACAAGGGCGTGCACGACTTGGTGAGCTACGTAGACCAGGAAACCGAGCGCCGCCTGGTGGCCGGCCTGCGCCAGCTGCTGCCCGAAGCCGGCTTCATCACCGAGGAAGGCACCGCCGGCCCCGATACCCACACCGAGGAATTTACCTGGATAATCGACCCGCTCGACGGCACCACCAACTTCGTGCATGGCCTGCCGGTGTACTCCATCAGCGTGGCGCTGCTGCAACAGAAGGAGCTGGCCGTGGGCGTGGTGCATGAGGTGAACCGTGACGAAAGCTTCCGGGCGGTGCGGAACGGCGGGGCCTTTTGCAACGACCAACCCATCCGGGTATCCGACGCACCCGTGCTGGGCAGCTCTCTGATTGCCACCGGCTTTCCTTACACCAACTTCGTGCAGGTAAACGCCTACCTGCAAGTGCTGGGCGCGTTCATGAACCACAGCCACGGCGTGCGGCGGCTGGGCTCGGCGGCCGTGGACCTGGCCTACGTGGCAATGGGCCGTTTCGAGGGCTTTTTCGAGTTCAACCTTAACTCTTACGACGTAGCGGCCGGTATTTTGCTGGTGCGCGAGGCCGGCGGGCACGTCACCCAATTCCTGGCAGATGGCGACCCGCTGTTTGGCCGCGAAGTGCTGGCCAGCAACGGCACCATACACGCCGAGATGCAGGCGACTATCGGCGAATTTTGGCGGTAAGCACTGCCCAGCAAACTATTCCTTTTTCGACGCGGTTCACTGCTCATGCTCCTGCTTGCCATCACCTCCGCCCAAATTCAGTACCTATTGATTGGCCTGCTGTTTATTGGGGCCGCGTTTTACGTGGGCCGCATTTTCTGGCGGGCCTTCTTTAGCAAAACGGCGGCCGGCTGCGCCAAGGGGTGCGGCGGGGCCTGCGGCTCGCTCGATGTCGATGCCGTGCAACGCACCATTGAGGCGCGGGCTACGACCCCAGTGGGTCGCTAGTCAGTTAGCCGCCGTCGCCGGTCAGTTTCTACTGCTTTTCATAACCCGTCCCCGCCTTGGCTGCGTATAGCCGAAGCGGGGACGGGTTGCGTTTGCACCCTCCGCACTGCCTTTCCATTCCCTAAACACCTCAGCGCCATGCAAGACAAAGAAGAAGAACGCTCGCTCATAAACGTCGAAAAGAAACTCAACGCCGACGGCTTCACCCAAGACTTCAACGTAGTGGATGGCCGCCTGCAAACCATTGGCAGCGAATCGAATAAGAGCTACAATGCCGACGAGGTAACCATCGTGGACTTCTACCGCTTCGAGGGCGAAAGCGACCCCGACGACATGTCTGTACTCTACGCCATTGAGGCCAAAGACGGCGTGAAAGGCACTATCTCAAACGCCTACGGCACCTACGCCGACACCGACATCGACGACTTCCTCAGGCAAGTCGAAGACAAGGGTAAGAACCTGGTGAAGGAGCACAAGTAAGTAGCTGCTGTTACGCACCACCTTGACGGATTGCTTGGAAAAGGCCTTTGCTGAAGCAGATGAAGTCTCTTGCTGAAGCGGAGGCGCAATCAGTGCGTAATACGCAGTAAGTAGGTAGCCAGTATTAAGTAGTCAGTAGTCGGACATCAACCTGCTGTCAATCAAGATTTAACATTGGGTCTGACTACCGAATACTTATGTTCGAC
>JAYULN010000374.1:0-4320 GCA_043763525.1 Hymenobacter sp. | reverse complement strand
ATGGAGTTGCGCGCCACCTTCATGAGCTATTACTTTTCGCCGACTCCCACGGGACGCCAGCTTATCGACGACTACTTGTACGCCCGCGAAGTAGAACCCCTAAATCGTCAGGCACAGGACCCGCGCATTTTTCAAGAAAGAGAAAAGGTCTTATCGCAATAGTTGTGCTTTTGACTTTTGGTTATCACCGCCAACAGCATCCGAGGAGGACACCCGGCAATATTCTATAGGGCATTCTCGTCAGCTCGAAGCAACGATATTGTTGGAGAAAGGATTCTATCATGTAAGGACTGATAACATTTACTTATCGTTCCTTATCTTGCACAGAGAAAGGCGGCCTATTTTCAGACGTTTTACTCCTATAATTATATAGCTACCGTGAGCACCGACCTTGTCATCCCGATTTCTCCTGTCGCGCAGGTCCCCGCGCACCTCGTCGAATCGACCAGCCGCTATGTCGAGTCCGGCCTGCGCGGGGCGGCCAACACCGTTCGCGCGTACGCCGGCGACTGGAAACGATTCACGGCCTGGTGTCAGCTGCACCAGCTCGAATCCTTGCCCGCGCCGGTCGAGGCCTTGGCAGGATTCCTTACCGAACTGGCCGACGCCGGCAAGAAGGTGGCCACCATCCAGCGGCATGCCGCGGCCATTGCCAAAGCCCACGAGCTGGCCAACCTGGACTCGCCCACGACCGACAAGAAAATCAAAGTGCTGCTTAAGGGCATCGCCCGCGAGAAGAAAACCCGTATCAAGCAGGCCGCCGCCTTTTCGCTGGCCAGCTTTAAACGCACCATCAAAAGCATCGATGTTACCACGCCCACGGGCCTGCGCAATCGGGCGCTGCTCTTGCTCGGCTTCACTGGGGCGTTTCGCCGCTCGGAACTCGAAGCACTTAATATCGAGGACCTGGTTTTCGACGAGGAAGGGCTCGTGGTCTCGCTCGACAAGAGCAAAACCAACCAAATGGGACAAGCTGAGGAAAAGGCCATCTTCTATTCCCCCGACTCGCAGCTGTGCCCCATTCGTTCCCTGCAGGCCTGGCTGCGGCTGCTTGGCCGCAAGGAAGGGTGCGTGTTCATCTCCTTGCGCAAGAATCAGCACCTGACTACTCGTCGGATGACCACCAAGTACATCAACCTGATTGCCCAGCAATACTTAGGGCCGCAGTACACGGCCCACTCGCTGCGGGCATCGTTCGTGACCGTCTCCAAGCTCAACGGGGCCGACGACAGCAAAGTAATGAACCAGACCAAGCACAAAACCAGTGCGATGATTCGCCGCTACACCCGCCTCGACAACGTGCGCCAGCATAACTCGGCCAAAGAGTTAGGCCTGTAACTCTACTTTTGCAACATGCCCATTCCGACGGACCCTACCCGAATTAATCTCCTTTCCACCACCGAGGTGAACCACTGGTGCCAGGCACTGAACTGCACCGAAACCAGGCTGCGCAACGCAGTCATTGCCGTTGGGCCGCTGGTTGCTGATGTCCGCGCATACCTCAACCGATGACGTACCCAGCAGCCGTAAGTGACCGGCGGGAAACAGTTGAATGCTTTGGCAAGCAACTGTTTATAAAATGCTACGGCGGGATTGACGTGCTGTGAATGTTCGTTTGACAAATGACTATAGGCGTTATCTTTGCCCAAAATCCCTCCCGACCTTCCTGTCGCTCTGTCATGCCTGCCTATTTTGCTTACTACCGCGTCTCGACCCAGAAGCAGGGAACCTCGGGCTTAGGGTTCGAAGTCCAACAAGCAGCGGTGGGAAGCTTTCTGAAAGGTGCCCAGCCGCAGGGCGAGTACGTCGAGGTCGAGAGCGGGAAAAAGAACCACCGCCCCCAACTGCTTGCCGCGATTGCCGCCGCCCGCGCCGCCGGCGGGGTACTCCTCATAGCCAAGCTCGACCGGCTCAGTCGTAATGCGAGTTTTATCCTGACGCTCCGCGACTCAGGCGTAGACTTCGTCTGCTGCGATATGCCAGATGCCAATATCTTAACCGTCGGCCTCTTTGCCGTTATCGCCCAACACGAGCGCGAGACCATTTCCAAACGCACCAAAGAGGCGCTCGCGGCCAAGAAGGACCGTGGGGCTACACTGGGTACCTCGGCTAATTTAACGAATGCCGCCCGGCAACAGAGCCTGCTGGTGCGGCGCGCACGAATGCAGCAATAGCCTGCGGCAAGCCGCCGCCTTTATCAGTTCGCCCCGGGCGCAGGGGGTAAGCTTTCGGCAGTTGGCGGTAGAGTTAAACGCCTTAGGCTTTACGGCACCGCGGGGGGGAACCTTCAACCAAAAGCAAGTCCAACGGCTTTCTGAACGGCTCCCAGTGGCCGGTAAGAATTCGGCTTCCGAGGAACATATAGCTCCTGCCGAGCGGTAAAGGCTAAACCAAGGTGATACTCCGCAAGCAAAACGGGTAGCGTTCCTTCTTTGAGAAGGAACGCTTTTCTCTACTACCAACTGGTTGGCTTAAATGGAAAGCGTACAGGGTTCGGGGGATTAGAGCATAAAAAAGCCCCGGTAGTGGCCGGGGCGGTGCTCCTTTTACGTGAGGTGAATAAGCGGCTCGCCAGCTAATTGCAAGTAGGGCTTCCTAATCGTCAGATACCAGTTGGCATATTCAGCCTTATGGCCGGGTATCCGCTTATCGGTCATGGCTTGGTAGACCATTAACCCGAAGGATACGGCATAATGTGTCACCATCTGGGCATCTTTCACAAACCGAATCTGCACGATTTCAGCCTGCCCGGTAGCAGAGGCAGAAAGCTTATTCTGCATAATATCCGTGCCATGCGTAGGACCAGACCAGCCCCGGTACAAGACTTCGTAGAAAGCCTGTCTGTTCAAGGCGTTGGCCAGTTGCTCAAAGCTATTCAGGTTGCCGAAGAGTTGGTACCAGTTTCTGATTTTAGCGCCGGTCGCAGCTAGATGCTGATATTCAGCTTCTGCCGCGGCATAGAGGGGTAACTGTAAGAGTTGCGCCAGGTTGTGGAGGTGGTCATCCAGCTTATCAATCACGGGCGGTGCGATGCCGGACGAAGTTGATTTATCGGCCCGCAGTTTTTGGGCAAACTGGGCATAGGAGGGGTCGGCTGGGTTGGCCTTGTTGGCCAGCTTTAACTGCTGGTGGTAATGCCACACCAGAAAACTCAGCGCCCGCTCCTGGGTGTTGCGTTCTAACATATACTCCAGTTGCAAAAACGTTTCCAAAATACTTCTTAGCAGCGTTTTGCAGGGGTCGATGGACGACTGCCGAACCAGAATAGCAACGGCATCCAGCAGCTCCAGAATGTGCCGCAGCATCATGGCAATGGGCACGTTTTCATCCCCCCCGGTGGCTTCGGTTACCTCCCACTTCAGGATATGCGTTCCGAAGTTGACTGTTTCGCTGACTAGCTCCGCAAACTGGGCGAGCAACGTGGAGAGTTCTTTGTCCTCTACCCCGATAGGGTGAATAGCTTGAACAGGCTGGGTCATGAGAATTGATTCTAATGAGCATTTTATGGCCAGCAGCGCATGGCTAAGGGTTAGAATACGCCGCCCTTATTCGGCCGGTAGCTGGCCGGTGAAGGTTGAGCTCACGCCCGGCTCGCTCCGCACGGCGATGGGGCCGCCGGCATTCTCAATCAAGCGTTTGACCCGGTACAGACCTAGGCCGGAGCGACGAACTGTGTGCCGACGAAGGTACTAAAACTCGGAGCGCAGCTTGGTATGAGAAAGAATGGCGGCATAATAAAGCCCCGGTGGTAGCTAGGGCGGAGTGACTTTTTGAAAGCCTGTAAGGAATAGACTTGTTGTACTGACCTATCAATGAGTTAAGCAGAAGTTCCACAGGCCGGCGCAGACCTCCAGCGCTACATCAAACTGTTCCAGGTTGTGCATACGCAGGCGGTCTGACAATATACGATTCCGTTTTAGGCCCCCGATGCTGTGTTCCACCACCACTCGTTTACGGGCTTGTTGCGTGTTACGAAACTTGTTGTTTTTTGTCAATTGTCCGCCGCGCGGTTTTTTCGTTGGCAGAAACAACTTGTCACACGCATAGCTTTTGTCGAAGCCTTGAAAGCCGGAATCCAGACGTACAATCAGGCCGCTAAACCACTGTTTATCTGGCGGAAGCGCTTGTTTTAACAAGGCCAAGTCATGCGTTGCTCCCGGTACTAACCGACCCACATAAATTAATTTCCGTTGGGTATCAGCCAAAATAAGCGCTTTTAGCGTGTGGCGTTTTTTTTACCGCTGTACTGCGCTTTTTGCGCCGCTTTTTCCTGCGGACGTTGCGTGGCAAATTCGGTGGCATCGACCAGCACGGCCCGTC
>JAYULN010000373.1:0-4321 GCA_043763525.1 Hymenobacter sp. | reverse complement strand
AGGCCGACGAGATTCTCGATACCATGACCCGCAACTCGGAGCAAATGCTGGCCTACTACGCCACTAAGCCCGATGCCAGCCTGTTTGAGGACGACCAGCGCATTTACCTCGTCAGCCTGCAATACGTGTACCGCGCCGCCGAGCTGAGCGGCGACACCGCCCGCAGCGTCAAAGCCCGCGGGCTGATGGAACAGTACTACCCGCGGTAGTTGGTGACTGCATGATTTTTGGTCATGTAAAAGGGCCGGTTCGCAGTGCGCGGGCCGGCCCTTTTTTTAGGTGCGGTTCAGTAGATTCTCCAGGTCGTTTTGGTCGCGGGGGCGGCCCGCGGCTCGCTTGGCTTGCAGTAGGTGCTGGTAGTGAATCAGCCGCACCGTCAGCCCTTCTACCTGTGTATCGGCTGCTTGCGCGTGGGCTTCGGCAAAATTTAGCCCCTTGAGCGTGGTTATAATATCAATAGCCACGGGCGAGCGGCCGAACGTGAATACATCGAACTCCGGCCGATTCAGGAAGTTTTCCGGTGTCATATCGAACGTGGGCATGCCGAAATCCTGGAATGCCCGAACCAGCAGCGCGTAGTTATCCGCCGTTTGCTCCACCCATATATCCAGGTCGCCGGTGGTGCGGCTGTAGCCGTGCAGGATAACGGAGTATCCACCAACCAGCACATACCGAACCTCTTGCCGGTGTAGCGCGGCTAAAAAGTCGCGGAAGTCCTCGTTGAAAATATTACCCATTTTCGGCAGACCGCTCCGTGTGGGCCCGGCACGAAAACGCCGTGCGGTCCAGGCGAGGTGGGTTGTTCAGGTCGAAGTTGAACGCCACGCTGTTTAGGTACATGGCCACTCGTAGGCGTTCGGCCAGGGTTTCGGGCTGGTTTTGGCGGTGATAGGCTTCGGTTTCTGCGTGGCTACCCGCGTGAAAAGCTGTACGGTCGAGGCGGAATGACATGGAACGAAGATAAGCAGCGGCACCCGTGATGCGGGCATTGCCCTTGTGCCCAGCCGCATGGCCAAGCAGCGCTGCCCGTTGCTGCTTATGCTCCTAAGCAGTGCCGGGCAGCGCTGCCTGGGTCCTCTTATGGCCCTAAGCATAGCCGGGCAGCGCTACCCGAACATGCTTATGACCCTAGATATCACCGGGCAGCGCTGCCCGGCCATGCTTAGACCATTGTGGCGGCGGCAACCTTCTTTTTGGGATAGGCCCGGTTGGGCAGGCTGGCGTAATCGAAGTACTGCCGGGCCTTGAGGGGGGTGCGCCGGTGCACGTAGCGGGCGGCCGTATCCACGTCCCACAGGGCTTCGGCCACGGCCAGAGCGGCCGGCCCCAGGTCGCCGATGCCTTCCTGCAAGTCGGTTCGGGCCTTGGTTTTGGTGGTGCTGGCTTTTTCGTATTTCGTGAGCAGAGCGCGGGCCGGTGCCCCCTGGGCCTGCACCGTTTTGTCGGTGGTGGTTTCCAGGGCCTTGGTGTAGGCCGTGAGGCGGGTCAGGCGCTCCTTCACCAAGGCCTGGGTGAGGCCGCCGAGGTTGTCGGGGTAGTAGGTGGCGTGCTCATCGGCGTGGTCGTAGAGGTAGGGCACCAGCACCTTCTTATCGGTGGCGGTGATGAAGACCTTGAACGCCTCGAAGGCGGTTTTTTCGGCGCTGGTACCGGTTTGGCTGCTGCCGCCCTGGCCCCGGCGGGTCACCAGGTCCTGCCGCAGTCCGGCCACGGCCGCCGCCAGGGCCGGCCCGTGGCCGGCAATGAGGGCATCGACGCCCGGCGCGGCCACGGCCGTTGCCGTGAAGCCGGCGAAGGTGGCCAGCCCCTCGCGGGAGGCTTTCAGGTTCAGAAAGAAGTTCTCGTACTTGTCGTTCTGGTAGTCTTTCATGCGGTCAATGACGGAAAAATGAGAAAGGAGATGAGCATTAACCAGTGCGGCCCGGCCAATACCGGAGCAAAGTAGGCAGGAAAAAAACAGCGAATCCCCTCGCCCGTTGGTAGCATCTGGCGGCCGCGCTTGCGGCAAATGGGTCGCAGGTTGGGATAATAGCAAATTCCGCCCGAGCGCCGCCGGAATACGCCTGGCCTGGCCCTGCAAAAAAAGCCCGGCCTGTTGCGAGGCCGGGCTTTGCGGAGTAAGCTCCTGAGCAGCCGTTATTCCCTGGCACCGCCCGTGGCTTAGTGTTGCAGGCTCAGGTTGAAACGCTTGGTTTGCTGGCCCTGCTGCACATTGAGGTGGTAGAGGCCGCCGGGCAGCGCGGCCGTGGGCAGGCGCACGAGGCCTTGCTGCGTGGTGGCCGCGCCCACAGGCTGGCCCCGGTCGTTGTAGAGGGTGGCCTGAAAGGCGTGGCGGTTGGCCTGGCCAGGGGCCGGGGCCGGCGGCGGGCCCTTGCCGGGCCGGGTGCTCACTTCCACGTACTGGTCAGCAGGGTTGGGGTACACGGCCACTTGCGCCGCAATGCTGGCGCAGGTTACCCCATCAAAGGCATACACGGCTGAAGTAACCGGCTGCCCATCGCAAGAGCTGGTGCCGGTGAGCACTAGTTCTATCGGGTCTTCGTGTAAGATGATGGAAAAGGCCGCGCTGAATACGGTGAAGGTGGTGCGCGTTAATACGTTTCCGTTTCGGTACGTGGTTTTGGTAGCGGAGTAAGGCAGCGGCGCGTTCAGGCCTACGGCTGTTAGGTTAACGGTCGTGCCGGGGCAGGCAAAATCAGAGGTCGGGGCGGGGCTCGTGCCTTTTGCCGCCGGGCCGCCGGCCGGCTGTGCCGGGGCAGGCTCGCGCTGCGGGGCCGCTGTGCGCATGTCGGCCATTCCATAGATGCCCAACTCGCCACGAGTTATTTCAAGCGTGCGCGTCAACGGTACGCTTGGCAGGGAACCCGAGCGACGGGCTACCACGGTGAGGTACACGGTGCCCGCTGTGGCCGTACTGATGATGCTTTGCGAAGGCCCCGTTCCACCAATAGGTTGCCCAATGACGGTTTGCGTACCGGAAGAAGCAAATACGGCCGAGCCGGTAATCGTCCAGTCGTATACAATAGGCAATACCGTCTGGCCGTTGGCATCCGTCCGCAAGCATTCCCGCTTCAGGATAAAAGTGGCACTTGGCGCACCACCCGGACAAATCCCCGTGGCTGCTGACGTGAAAATCGGCGTTGCCACCCGTGGGGTTAGCTCCCGTATTAGAAAGGCTTGGGCAGCGGCATCGGGTACGGTAACGTGGCCCGAGTTAGCCATTACCGGAGCGTAAAAGTCGTCGAATGGCGTTTCGTTGTCGCACACCAAATTTCGGGTATATAAGTTGGTGTAGGGGTTAGGCAGGCTACTAGTATTTTGATAGCTAGCCGTACTCTGGTACTGAAACCCGAGGGCGCTGACTGTGGGAATAAAGCAGTGGTTGGGATGCACGTCGGTGACATTCACTTTAAAGTTTTCTCCCTGTCCAGCTGCTTCAAATTGGTCATGTAGTTGCTGCTGTGTGGTGCGAATTCCACCCGGTGCTAAATCCCAGCTGCCCTGCGAGCCACTCTGGACCGATTTAAATCCGATGGCAGTTGGCCCCACTCGACCAAAGCTCAATCCAGCGGTTTGGTTAGTCCTGCCGTAAAAAATAAGGCAGCCATCATTAGCGTTGGGAAGAAATCGTATGGTGCTTGTCGCAATGTTTGTACTACTCCCCAAAAACTGGACAGTTTAGCGGGTCGTGCTAAGTAATATGGTTATGGTTGAATATTTGGTAGACGTGCGCGGGGGTCTGGCCGCGCAAGCTTTGGGGGGGGTCGGCGGTGGTTGTAGTAGGCAAAGTAGGCCTGTAATTGCTGGTGCAGGTGGTGGCCGTTGTCGGCGGGGTTGCGGTAGGTGTGCTCCCATTTGACGGTGCGCCAGAGGCGCTCGATGAAGGCATTGTCGGTGGCGCGGCCCCGGCCGTCGCGGCTGATGCGGCAGCCGGCAGCCAGCAGGGCCTGCTCGTAGGCCAGGGAGGTAAACTGGCCGGCCTGGTCGGAGTTGAAGATGTGCGGGGCCGGGGCCCGGCGCAAGGCCTCGGCCAGGTTCTGGAGGCAAAAGCCCCCGTCAAGCGTGTTGGAGAGCTGCCAGCTGAGCACATAGCGCGAGTGCCAGTCGAGGACAGCCGCCAGATAAAGGAAGCCCTTGGCCATGGGCACGTAGGTGATGTCGGTGCTCCAGACCTCGTTCGGGGCCGTGGCCGGCCGGTCCCGCAACAGGTACGGATAGGGCGTCACGCCCTGGCCGGGCACGCTCAGGCGCGGTTTGGGGTAGACCGGCTCGTGGCCCATCAGACGTACGAGGCGGCGCACCCGCTTTTCATTGACGGCGT